>NZ_JBHVGB010000017.1:0-55101 GCF_042801335.1 Nocardioides sp. NPDC057577
ATCTCAGGCCGGGTTGTCCTTGTCGATGACCTCGCCGGTGACGATGTCGTCGTTACGGGGCCGGGGCCCGGGACCGAAGGTCGAGGGCATCGCCGCGGTGACGAGGCGCTTCTGCACGACCGTGGCCAGGATGCGGCGGAAGAACGGCCGGGTGAACGGCAGGATCAGCACGATGCCGAAGATGTCGGTCACGAATCCGGGGCTGAGCATCAGCGCGCCACCGAGCAGGATCAGCGCGCCGTCGGCGATCTCGTTGGAGGGAAGCTTGCCGGTGGACAGGGCCGTCGACAGCGCGGACCAGGCCCGGGCGCCCTCGCGACGCATCAGCCAGGCCCCGAAGATCGAATCGGCGATCAGCAGCAGGATCGTCCACCACACGCCGATGACCTGGCCGACCTGGATGAGCACGAACAGCTCGGCCAGCGGCAACACCAGGAACAGGAGCACCAGCACCCAGGAGAACCTGCGGCGTCGGGTGGTCATCGACGGCCTCCCACGAGACGGTCCAGCCCGAAGCGACGCAGCAGCCGAAGCAGCTGGTCACGACGCTCGGCCAGGCCCCAGCGGGTCACCCGGCGCATCGACTCGGCGGCGACCCCGGGGCTCATCTTCGACTCGCCCCGGACGCGCTCGATGAACTGGATCGGGACCTCCTTGACGGTGAGGCCGGCCCGCAGCGTGCGCGTCACCATCTCGGTCTGGAAGACATAGCCGGTCGACTCGACGCTGTTCAGCTGCAGCTTCTCCAGCGTCGTACGCCGGAAGAGGCGGTAGCCCGCGGTGGCGTCGTGGACGCCGATGCCGAGCAGGAGCCGGACGTAGAGGTTGCCGCCGACCGAGAGCAGGCGGCGTGACATGGGCCAGTTGACCACGGAGCCGCCGCGAACCCAGCGCGCGCCGATCACCAGGTCGGCAGAGGTGAGCGCATCCAGCAGCAGGTGGAGCTCCTCGGGCTGGTGCGAGCCGTCGGCGTCCATCTCGCCCACGACGTCGTAGCCCTGCTCGAGGGCCCATCCGAACCCGTGCAGGTACGCAGCGCCCAGCCCGGCCTTCTCGGTGCGGTGCAGCACGTGGATCTGGTCGTCGTTGTCGGCCAGCTCGTTGGCGATCGTGCCGGTGCCGTCGGGTGAGCCGTCGTCGACGACCAGGACGTCGAGGCGTGGCTGCGCCTTGCGCAGCCGCCCGACGATCCAGGCGAGGTTGTCCGCCTCGTTGTAGGTCGGGATGACCATCACCGCCCGGCCGATCTCGGTCCAGGGTGGAAGCTGCTCGTTCGTCACGTACGCCGGCCTTGTCAAGGAATGGGGGTGGAGATCACAGGATATCCGGCCGTTGGTCACATGCTCGAATGCCAATCAGCAGAGCCGCGGGAGCACCAAGGCGTTCTTCGGGCCGTTCCGATCCCTGCTGGAGACAAGGGGACGATCGTTGTCTAAGGGCGCCTCGGCCCTCCCGCGTTGCCCTCGCGGCCGTTGACCGCGCCCACGAAAACGTGTCGAAGGCATGCCTGGCTCGACACCCCCGACCCGATTCGTCGAGCGCCGGTCCGCCGGCCGCAACTCTGCATGGGCGAACGCTGACACCATCACCCGATGGCTCTGCGGAAGTCAACACGGCTCTGACCTGCGGAAACAAGTGTTTTCGCAGGTCAGCCACAGCCTTGCGGGCGTGAGAAAGTGAAGAATTCGCGAGGAACCTCGGCGTGTCGTCTTCGCGTACTCGTTACGGCACTCAGGGAACGACGACAGTACCTCGCGCGGAGGTGGCGAGCAGCGGCTCCCCCAGGATCTCAGCGGCCCCCGGACGGGCCTCGGTCGCGGCTCCTCGGGCCACGACGTACACCGCGAACGCCATCACCCGCGACCGGGTCCCGGCCTTGATCAGCTCGCAGGTGATCTCCAGGACGTCGCCCGCACGCACGGGGGCCTTGAACTGCACGTCGTCGTAGGAGGCGAACAGACCCTCGTCACCGTCGGTGAGGATGCACATCTCGGTCGCGACGTCGCCGAAGAGACCCAGGCTGTAGGCCCCGTCGACCAGGTTCCCGGCGTAGTGGGCGTGGGAGTAGGGGACGTAGCGGCGGTGGACGACCTTGGTGCCGACCTCCGGGCCGGCGTTCGGGAGGGTCATGCGGCGGGCTCCTTCGCGGTGGTGCGGTGGACGAGGTACGAGGCGACCTCGGCGGGGGTGGTGCCGCGGCCGAAGATGCGGTCGACGCCGAGCTCGGTGGTCATCGACTCGTCGAATCGTGGACCACCCGCGACCAGGAGCGGCCGCTCCCCCGCCGGATAGGCCTCGCGGAACGCCGCCGACATCTCGCGGGTGTTGAGCAGGTGCGCGTCGCGCTGGGTGACGACCTGGGAGACGAGAACGGCGTCGGCGCGCCGGGTGACGGCAGCCTCGACCAGGGAGGGCACCGAGACCTGGGCGCCGAGGTTCACGACCTCGATCTCCTTGTAGTACTCCAGCCCCTTCTCCCCCGCGAAACCCTTGATGTTGAGGATCGCGTCGATCCCGACGGTGTGGGCGTCGGTGCCGATGCAGGCGCCGACGACGACCATCGGACGCCGCAGGGTCTCCTTGATCACCGCGTTGGCCTCCTTCGGCGTCAGCAGCGGGAAGTCACGCTCGACGACCTGCACCTTGTCGGTGTCGACGAGGTGCTTCACCTGTCCGTAGACGACGAAGAAGGTGAAGTCGTCGCCCATCGGCTTGGAGTGGACGACCATCGCCGGCTCCATGCCCATCTTGTTGGCCAGCTGCAGCGCGGCGCCGTCGGCGACCTTGCTGTGCTTGATCGGCAACGTGAAGGAGACCTGCACCATCCCGTCGCCGGTGGTGTCGCCGTACGGTCGGATGATGCTCACTTGCCCTCCAGGCTCTGCTTGTCGAGTTCGGCGCTAGCCGGGTTGTAGTACGCCTCGGACTTCTCGGCGACGCCCTCGAGGCCCTTGCCTGCGTCGGCGGGGCGCTTCATCAGGCCGAAGGTGCCGTCCGCGATCGCGTCCAGGAGCCCGTTGGGTTCGTCGATGATCTTCCCGAGCAGGTCGATCGACTCCCCCAGGACCTCGCGCGCCCGGTTGGCGATGAACCCGTCAGGGGCCGGGTGGAAGTCCTCGCCGAGGCGCCCTGCCGCGTCCATGACGTAGCGGACGTTCTGCAGGGCCAGGTCGCGGTCGGAGATCCATGGCGTCACGACCGCCTCGGTCATCATCCCCACCAGCAGGATGCCCTGGTCGGTCATCGCGCCGGCCAGGTTGAAGAACCCGTCGAGCAGGTAGCCCTTGAAGATGTCGCCGGTCATGTGCCGCGTCGGGGGCATCCACTTCAGCGGGGCGTCGGGGAAGATCGTCTTCGCCAGCAGCGCGTGCGCGAGCTCGAGGCGGAACGAGTCCGGCACATCGGGGTTGATCTCGAAGGCGTGGCCCAGACCCAGCTGCCAGTCCTCGAGGCCGGCCTCCTTGGCGAAGTACTCGTTGAGCAGCTGCGAGGTGGTCACCGTGTGCGCCGCCTCGACCGCGTCAGCGGTGGTGAGGTAGTTGTCCTCGCCGGTGTTGATGATGATCCCCGCCCGCGCGTGGATCTGGCGCGAGAGCCGCTGGTCGACGAACGTACGCACCGGGTTGATGTCGCGGAACAGGATCCCGTACATCGAGTCGTTGAGCATCATGTCGAGACGCTCCATGCCTGCCAGCGCGGCGATCTCGGGCATGCACAGCCCGCTCGCGTAGTTGGTGAGCCGGACGTAGCGGCCGAGCTCGCGGGAGGTCTCGTCGAGCGCGGCCCGCATCAGCCGGAAGTTCTCCTGGGTCGCGTACGTCCCGGCGAACCCCTCTCGGGTGGCGCCTTCGGGCACGTAGTCGAGGAGCGACTGGCCGGTCGAGCGGATCACCGCGATGATGTCGGCGCCCTCGCGTGCGGCCGCCTGCGCCTGCGGGATGTCCTCGTAGATGTCACCGGTGGCCACGATCAGATAGATCCACGGCTTGCGGGGCGCGTCGCCGATCTCGGCGATCATTCGCTCGCGCGCCACCCGGCTGGCATCGAGCCGGGCGATGCCGGCACCGACCGCCTCGCGGGCGTGCTTGGCGGCCAGCTCGGCCTCGGCGCCTTCGGGCAGGCGGAAGGTGACCTGGCCGGCGGCGGCCTCCTCGGCGAGGCGCGAGAGGTCGTTGCCGTGGCCGGCCAGGGCCTGCCAGACCGGCAGCGCGACCCCGTGCTCCAGCCCGATGTCGGCGCGCACCGCGTCGACCAGGTGGTTGACCCACGGGGTGCCGTCCGGGTCGGCGCCGGCGAGCCCTGCCAGCCGCAGCGTGGCCCGCTCGACGGCGACGGTGGTGTGCTTGGTGGCCATCTCGACGATCGGGTCGCCGACCTTCGCGGCCAGTGCGCGGGCGTGGGCGATCGTGCGTGGGTCCAGATCCAGTCTCACCGGACACCCTCCTTCTCGGATCGGTCCTTCTCGAATACGGTCCTGCCGTCGACGACGGTCTGCAGGCAGGAAGTGATGACGTCGGCGACGTCGGGTGCGGCCAGGTCGGGGAACGCGGTGCGGTCCCACACGGCGTACGTCGCCCGCTGACCCACGGCCAGCGTGCCGGCGTCGTCGATGCCGGCCGCGTACCAGCCGTCGGCGGTGTGGGCGGCGAACGCCTCGGCCGGGGTGATGCCCTGGCCGGGCGTGCGGTGGTGAACGGCCGCGTGCAATGCCGCCCACGGGTCCAGCGGCGTGACCGGCGAGTCGGAGCCGAAGGCGAGGCGTACGCCGGCGTCGAGCAGGGTCCGGAACGGGTTCATCTCCTGCCAGCGCTCCCCCAGCCGGGCGGCGTACATCCGGTCGGGGCCACCCCACAGACCGTCGAACATCGGCTGCACGCTCGCGACCACGCCCAGGTCGGCGAAGGTCTCGATCGCGGCCGGCGAGGGCAGCTCGCAGTGCTCGAGCCGGTGGCGACGGGCTCTCACCGCGTCGGGGCCGAGCGCTCGGGCGGCGAGCCGGAACGCCCGGGCGATGTTGTCGATCGCCTGGTCGCCGATGCAGTGGAAGCCTGCCTGTACGCCGCGCCGGGTGCAGCCGATGATGTGCTCGGCTATCTGCTCCGGCGCGAGGTAGGCGTGGCCACGGTGACCGGCCAGGTCGGCATAGTCGCTGGTCATGGCTGCGCTCCGGGACCCGATCGAGCCGTCCGCGCTGAGGTCGCCGGCAAGACCGGAGAGGTCGTCGAGACGGTCCAGGTCGCCGAAGCCGAGGTGGGCGCCCCAGTAGTAGGTGCCGTGCAGGCCGGCCGCCGCGGCTTCGGACTGGACGGCGGTCAGGTCCGACTCGGGGCCGATGTCGGGCCCCGCGTTGTCGTGGAAGGCACCGATGCCCAGGCTGGCCATATTCCGCAACGCCGCACGCGCACCGCGCTGGGCATCGCCGGCGGGGGTGAGGTCGGCCAGCAGCGGCAGCAGCGCACGCAACGCCTCCCGCTCCACACGCCCGTCCGGCGTCCAGCCCGCGAGCCCGGTGATCCCGGGCACCTCGGTCATCAGCGCGCTGGACACCACCGCGGAATGGCCGTCGATGCGGTTGAGATAGACCTTGCGCCCGCCCGAGACGCGGTCGAGCTCAGCCGCTGTGGGCAGGGTCGGGTCGGGCCAGAGCGTCTCGTCCCAGCCCTGGGCGATGACCAGGGCGTCGGGGCCGATGCCCGTGACGTACGCGGCGACCTTCTCGAGCACCGCGTCCCGGCTGGGCGTGCCGACGAGGTCGAGGCCGAGGATCTGCTCCCCGGTCTCGACGACGTGGACATGACTGTCGACGAAGGCAGGCGTGACCAGCCGCCCGCCGAGGTCGACCACCTCGTCGGGAACCGCGAAGCCTGCTCGCGTGAATGCAGTGGGGTCGGTGCCGGTCCAGACGATGCGCCCGTCCTCGACGGCCATCGCCGAGACAGGTCCGCCCGTGGCCAGGCCGGTGTGGATCACACCGTTGCGCAGCATGATGCAGGTCACGGCGCCAGTCTGCCCTCGAAGAGCGTCCGGACGCCCGGGTTCGCCCGGAGAAGATCCAGCGCGTAGGCGGCATGCCCGGGCACGTAGCCGTTGCCGACGAGCATCGTGACGTCGGCGGCGAGGCCCTCGGCGCCGAGCGCGGCGGCGGAGAACGAGGTCGCCATCGAGAAGAAGATGACGGTGCCCCGGTCGGCGGTGCCGAGGATGGCGCCGCCTTCGCAGCCGGGCACGTCGACGCAGACCACGGTGACGTCGGCGGGACCGCCGGCCTTGGTGACGGCGTCGCGCAGCGCCACCGGGTTGCGCGCGTCGGCGACGACGACCTCGTCTGCGAGGTCTGCCTCACGAAGTCGCGACGCCTCCGCCTCGGTCGGGACGATGCCGATCAGATGACCGGCACCCGCGTCCCGGGCCGCGGCCAACGACAGCGAGCCGGACTTGCCGCCGCCACCGATCACGGCGACCACACCACCCGCATAGCGCTCCGAGACGACCCGCCGGGTCAGCGCCGGGGCGCCGCACACGTCCATCACCGAGAGCGCGAGCTCCGGAGCGAGATCGTCGGGGAGGACAGCGGCGATCGAACGGCCGAACAGGATGGCGTAGCCGTCGCACGGCACCTGCTCGTCCTCTCCGGTCCAACGCGCGAGGCCGTCCTCGATCACCAGCGGCGTCAGCGTCAGCGACACCAGCGTCGCGACCTTGTCCCCGACCTTCAGCCCGAGGGGCGACTCCGGGCCGACCTCCTCGACGACACCGACGAGCATGCCGCCCGACCCGGTCACCGGGTTCTGCATCTTGCCGCGGTCGGCGACGATGTCGAGAACCTCGCGGCGTACGGCCTCTCCGTCGCCGGCGTGTGCGGACTCCAGCTGCCGGAACGAGGCGGCGTCCAGGTTCAGCCGCTCCACCCGGATCCGCACCTCGTCGGGCCAGATGGTCCTTCGGGTGTCGAGCCTCCGGGCTGCCTGAGGCAGCGGCAACGAGCCGCCCACCGGCTCATCGAGCACCCGGTGCAGGCCTGTCGGGTCAGAAGTGGTCACGTCGTACGCCTCCTTGCGTTCGTCTCATGGCGGACCCTATCAGCGGTCGATGGAAGAATTGCGGCCTAGGCTTGCAACTACCGGAGGATCTCCCGCTATGGTGGAGAACATGACGGCAACCATCGAGCCCACGACCCGAGACGGACAGCCCTACGCCTACCAGCGCGTCGAGCTGGTCGAGCCCGACTGGACCCGGTTCCCGGGGTGGGCCGACATCACCGAGGAGCAGTGGCGCGACGTGCAGTGGCAGCGCGTCAACTGCATCAAGAACGTTCGCCAGATGCGCGCCCTGATGGGCGATCTTCTCGACGAGCGGTTCTACGCCGACCTCGAGCGCGACATGGCCGAGCGGGCGACGATGTCGATGCTGGTGCCGCCGCAGATGGTCAACACGATGGTTCCCGCCGGCGCCTCGGCCGGCGAGGAGTTCACCGCGGCCTTCTACGCGGACCCGATCCGGCACTACATGATCCCGGTCTTCTCCGACCGCCGCACCGACTGGCCCTCACACCCGCAGGCGAGCCGCGACTCGCTGCACGAGCACGACATGTGGGTCGCCGAAGGTCTGACCCACCGCTACCCGACCAAGGTGCTCGCCGAGCTGCTCTCCACCTGCCCGCAATACTGCGGGCACTGCACCCGGATGGACCTGGTCGGCAACTCGACCCCGGTCATCGACAAGCTCAAGCTCACCGGCAAGCCCGTCGACCGCCACGAGGCGATGCTCGAATACCTCCGCAACACCCCGCAGGTGCGCGACGTGGTGGTCTCCGGCGGCGACGTGGCCAACCTGCCCTGGCCGCGGCTGGAGGACTTCCTCACCAAGCTGATGGCGATCGACAACATCCGTGACATCCGACTGGCCACCAAGGGCCTGATCGGTCTCCCCCAGCACTGGCTCCAGGAGCCGCTCCTGGAGGGGATGAACCGGGTGACCACCATCGCCCGCGAGCGCGGTGTCTCCCTGGCGATCCACACCCACGCCAACCACGCCAACTCGGTCACTCCTCTGGTCGCCGAGGCGTCCAAGGCGCTGCTGGCGGCCGGCGTACGCGACGTGCGCAACCAGGGAGTGCTGCTCGCCGGCGTCAACGCCGACAGCCACAGCCTGCTCGACCTGAGCTTCCGCCTGCTCGACGGCGCGCAGATCATGCCCTACTACTTCTACATGTGCGACATGATCCCGTTCAGCGAGCACTGGCGGGTCTCGGTCGCCGACGCGCAGCGGATGCAGCACGACATCATGGGTTATCTGCCCGGGTTCGCCACCCCGCGCATCGTCTGCGACGTACCTTTCGTCGGCAAGCGCTGGGTCCACCAGATCGCCGACTACGACACCGAGCGCGGCATCTCCTACTGGACCAAGAACTACCGCACCTCGATCGAGGCGTCGGACTCCGAGGCGCTGACCAGGACCTACGAGTACTACGACCCGATCCACACCCTGCCCGAGTCGGGCCAGGAGTGGTGGCGTACGCACGCCTGAGAGCAAACCCGCACGCCGTCGTTCGCGGACTCCGGGAAAACACCCGCCGCGTGTGCGAGAGTCGCAGTAAAGGCCGAGCCGGTAGTGACCAGGGGGTGCTCGGCATGTCGCGGGAGGGTTCTGATGGTTGGACGGATCG
This sequence comes from Nocardioides sp. NPDC057577, assembly GCF_042801335.1. NCBI lineage: Bacteria > Bacillati > Actinomycetota > Actinomycetes > Propionibacteriales > Nocardioidaceae > Nocardioides > Nocardioides sp. NPDC057577. The sequence goes on from NZ_JBHVGB010000017.1 coordinate 8,666, forward strand.
TGGTCGGTATCGATGGCTCGGAGCAGAGCGCGGCAGCGCTCGACTGGGCGATCGCGCGCGCGGAGCTCGGTCGTGCGTCGCTGGCCTTGGTGAATGCGTACTCCGTGCCCCCCGCCGTGGAGTTCTACGGCTACACCCCGGGAGACTCACCGCTGGAGTGGTTCGGCGCGTACGGCGAGGAGCTGGTCGCTGCGGCGGCCGCCCATGTCAAGGAGGTGGCTCCTGGCGTGACCTGCACCCAGCACGTCCAGATGGGGTCGACCGCGCCCACCATCGCCGCGGTCGCGACTGCTGAGGACATGATCGTCGTCGGGCGCCGCGGGCTCGGGGCTGCCCGCAGCGCCGTGCTGGGCTCGGTCAGCAACCACCTCGCCACCCACGCGCCCTGCCCGGTCGTGGTCATCGGGGAGCACAACCCGATCCCGACCGACGGCCCCGTCGTCGTCGGCGTCGACGGCTCCGAATTCGGCGATGTCGCGCTCAGGTACGCCTTGACCGAGGCTGCGCTGCGAAAGACGAGCGTACGCGCGGTGACGGTCACCGACCTGGCCACCGCACTCATTCCGTCCGACAGTGAGATCGTCGCCCGCGTCGAGGCGCACCTCGAGGCCGAGGCCGCCGAGATCGCACAGCGGAGCGTCGATCGGGCCTCCGACAACGGCCACACGACCGTCCCCGTCGAGTCGGTCATCGCGACCGGCCGGCCCTCGGCTGCGATCCTCGCGAACGCGACCGACGCCCAGCTGATCGTCGTCGGCTCGCACGGCAAGGGATTCCTGCGGCGTCTCTTCCTCGGGTCGACCAGCCGGGGGGTGCTCCACGGCGCGGACCGCCCGGTCGTGATCGTGGACGCTCCAGAGGTCGCCGAAGACCAGGACTGACCGGCGCTGGTCGCCGGTCTCAGTGCGTCATGGTGGGGCGGTGCTCGTAGTAGGTGTACATCGCGATCGTGGTGCGCGTGGACACGTTGGCGACCGAGCGGATCCGGCCGAGCAGCTCCTCGAGCGCCTCGGGCGTGGCGACGCGCACCTTGAGCATGTAGGACTCGACGCCTGCGATGGACCAGCAGGCCTCGACCTCGTTGAGGTCCGCGACGCGCTCGGGGGTGTCGTCGGGCTGCGAGGGGTCCATCGGCTGCACCGCGACGAACGCGGTCAACGGCACGCCGATCGCGGCGTAGTTGACGGTGGCGCCGTAGCCGGTGATGAGGCCACGCTGCTCGAGCCGCTTGACGCGCTGGTGCACCGCAGAGGTCGACAGACCGGTCGCCTTGCCCAGGTCCGTGTAGGACATCCGGCCGTCCTCCGCAAGAAGCTGGAGGATTTTACGGTCGGTGGCCTCGATCTCAGGTGCAGTCACGGCGACAGCGTACCCACAACAGCAATATCTCCGCCGCAACGTCCAGAAAACTAGTTGATGTCGAAAGATTTCCGGCCACGCCGTCGGAGCGGAGAGCCTCAGGAAGGCCAGCCGGCGAGTGTCATCTGCTCGCCAGGACCGCCCGCAGAGCGCCGGACCACCGACAGCAGCCGCCCGGCACGGGCCTCATCGGGGACGGGGTTCAGCGCCTCGCCGGTGGCCAGGTGCGGGTCGGCGGAGACGATGACCCGGCCGTGGGAGTTGACCAACGTCGCGCCGACCTCGCGCAGGCCGGGCAGCAGCATCGTCTCCAGGGTCTCGACCAAGGTGTCGGCGCCCGCGACACCGACCATCCGGCCGCCCGCGTAGACCGGCAGCGTGGTCGTCAGGACGTACTCGTCGGCGCAGATGAAGTCGACGTAGGGACCGGCGACGTAGAGCTCGCCGGTGCGCTCCGGCACCCGGAACCACGGCTGACGCGTGTAGTCGATGGCTTCCCCCGTCGCGGGCACCTCGGCCTCGCCGAGGAAGTCCCGGCCCGGGCCCTGCCACCAGGCCAGGTAGAGCCGCCGGTCGGTGAGCGTGTCCGGCGCGACGACGAACCCACTGCCCAGCAGGTTCGGGTCCTGGAGGAAGGCCAGCGTGCCCTTCTCGACCTGCGCGATCAACGCGTCCGTGGTGACCGCTCCCGCGGCGAAGAGGGCACCGACCTCGGCGCGCACCCGCTCGAGCTCGGTGAGGATGGAACCGAAGTGCTGCTCGATCCGGGCGGCACAGGCGGCCGACACATCGATGTTCATGGTCGTACCACCTCATGGATCTCGGTCAGACGTTCAACGGCGTGGGTCACGTGGTCGCGTACGCTCCCCCGCGCCGCGGCGACGTCTCCCGCCTCCAGCGCGGCGACGAGCGCCCGATGCCGCGCGGCGGCGGCCAGACGGAAGTCGGACTCGCTCAGCGGCACTCGCAGCAACGTACCGAAGTCGGCCTCCTGTCGCACCACCTCCCGGGTGAGCCGCGCCGACTGGGTCAGCGCCGCCACCGAGAGATAGAGCTCGCTCTCGGCGTCGCGCCACCTGCCGACGTCGTCGCCAGCAAGCGGGATCAGCAGGTCCTGGAGGTCCTCGACCTCGTCGGGGGCCGCTCGTTCGGCCGCGAGCTCGGCACAGCCGGTCAGCACCACCTGATAGAGACTGGCCCGGTCGCGCAGCTCCACGCGCGACATGGTCGCCAGCCGCCCCTTCACGACGTCGCCGGGATCGGGAGCGCGCACGAAGGAGCCACCCCCGCGACCGCGGGTCGTCACCACCAGGCCCTGTGCCCGCAGCGAGACCAGGGCCTCCCGGGCGGTCACCGTCGCCACGCCCAGCATCTGGGCGAGCTCGAGCTCGCTCGGGAGCCGGTCACCGTCGGCGAGCACGCCCGAGCGGATCGCCTCCGCCAGCCGGTTCTCGACACGTACGGCTCTGCCTTCGTCGCCGATCGGCGCGAAGATCGCCGACCTGGCGCGCGAGGTCGTCGCACGGGCGTTGGCCACGATCGGGCTCCTCCTTCGAGTGGGTTTACAAAGAACTTACGCAGATACCCTTTAAAATCTAAGATCTGGTTCCATATGATTCAGCAATGGGACCGACCGAATCTCCGCAGATCCAGCTCGAAGCCGTGACCAAGGCCTACGGCGACGTGATGGCTGTCGACGCCCTCGACCTGACCATCGGCGATGGTGAGTTCTTCTCCATGCTCGGGCCGTCCGGCTCCGGGAAGACGACGGTGCTGCGCCTGATCGCCGGCTTCGAGCACGCCGACTCCGGCACCATCCGCCTCGGCAGCGAGGACGTCACCGCACTGGCACCCTTCGACCGCGACGTCACCACCGTCTTCCAGGACTACGCCCTCTTCCCGCACTTCAACGTGCTCGAGAACGTCGCGTACGGGCTGCGTGTGCGTGGCGTCCCGAAGGCCGAGCGCAGCTCCCGGGCACGCGAGGCCCTGGAGATGGTGCGACTCGGCCACGTCGCGAACCGGAAGCCGACCGAGCTCTCCGGCGGCCAGCGACAGCGGGTGGCGCTCGCCCGCGCCATCGTCGTACGCCCTCGGGTGCTCCTCCTCGACGAGCCGCTCGGCGCGCTCGACCTCAAGCTCCGCGAGCAGATGCAGGTCGAGCTCAAGCAGATCCAGCGCGAGCTGGGGATCACCTTCGTCTTCGTCACCCACGACCAGGAGGAGGCGCTCACCCTCAGCGACCGGATCGCGGTCTTCGACAGCGGCCAGATCGTGCAGCTGGGCACGCCGAAGGAGATCTACGAGCGGCCCACCTCGCAGTACGTCGCCGACTTCGTCGGCACCTCGAACGTCTTCGACGAGCAGGCGTCGAAGCGGATGCTGAAGATGGACGGCGCGTTCGCGCTGCGGCCCGAGAAGATCCTGCTGTCTCCGGAGACCGCCGGCGCCCCGGTCGGCGCGATGACCGCCGCCGGGGTGATCACCGAGTCCATCTACATCGGCACCGGGCATCGGGTCCACATCGAGCTCGAGGACGGCACCAGGCTGGTGGCCCTCGAGCAGAGCCGTGGCTCGCTGCACCCGGATGCCGCCGAACCAGAGTCTCGGGGCGACCGCGTGGTCGCCTCCTGGTCGCCGGGCGACCTGGTCCCCCTGGGCACCGATTCGTCCCGTGCCGTGCAACACCGATGAGCCAACACAACCAGAGAGGTTGACCATGCGAAACATCCCAACCACACACGCCGCCAGGCGCACCATCGGCGGCGCTCTCGCGGCCCTGTCCCTGATCACGCTGAGTGCCTGCGGCGGTGACAGCGGCGACTCCTCGACCGGCGCGGTCGAGGAGCTCGGCGAGAACGAGGGCGAGGTCTCGATCCTGGCCTGGCCCGGCTATGTCGAGGACGGCTCCACCGACCCCTCGGTCGACTGGGTCTCCAGCTTCGAGGAGGAGACCGGCTGTCAGGTCACCACGAAGGTCTACGGCACCTCCGACGAGGCCTTCAACCTGACCAAGTCGGGCGAGTACGACGTCGTGGCCGCCTCCGGCGACCTCACCCTGCGCATGATCGCGGCGGGTGAGGCGGCCGAGGTCAACACCGACCTGATCCCGAACTACGAGGGCATCTACGACTTCCTCAAGGACCGCGAGTGGAACACCGTGGACGGCAAGAACTACGGCATCCCGCACGGCTACGGCGCCAACCTGCTGATGTACAACACCGACGACGTGACCCCTGCTCCGACCTCGTGGAAGGCGGTCTTCGAGGACGCGCCGAAGCACAAGGGCCAGGTCACCGCGTACGACTCGCCGATCTACATCGCCGACGCCGCGGTCTACCTGATGGCGCACCAGCCGGACCTGGGGATCGAGAACCCCTACTCGCTCGACGAGAAGCAGCTCGCCGCTGCCGTCGACCTGCTCAAGACCCAGCGGGCCTCCGTCGGTGAGTACTGGTCCGACTACACCAAGACGCAGGCCTCGTTCGAGACCGGCGACACCGTGGTCGGCACCACCTGGCAGGTGATCGCCAACCTGATCGACCCGAAGAAGGCCCCGGTCGAGGCGATCCTCCCCTCCGAGGGAGCGACCGGGTGGAACGACACCTGGATGATCTCCTCGGAGGCGAAATCGCCCAACTGCGCGTACGCCTGGCTCAACCACATCGCCGACCCGGAGGTCAACGCCCAGGCGACGGAGTACTTCGGTGAGGCGCCCAACTCGGACAAGGCCTGCGAGTTCGCCTCCGAGGGTCACTGCGAGACCTTCCACGCCGGCGATGAGGAGTACGCCAAGCAGATCTGGTTCTGGAACACGCCGATCGAGAAGTGCCTCGACGGCCGGACCGACGTGAAGTGCACCGACTACCAGGACTGGACCAAGGCCTGGGCAGAGATCAAGGGCTGACCTTGACCTCTGTCAGCAGCACGCTCAGCAGGAGGCCGGGGATCCGCCTCGGCCTCCTGCTGGCCGCACCCCTCACCTGGCTGGTGCTCGTCTACGTCGTCGCACTCGCCGCGTTGCTGGTGACGGCCTTCTGGACCATCGACTCCTTCACCAACGAGCTCGAGCGCACCTTCACCCTCGACAACATCCGCGAGATCACCGGCCAGGCGCTCTACCGGACCGTCACCCTGCGCACCATCGGGGTGGCCCTCCTGGTGACGCTCATCGACTGCCTGATCGCGCTCCCGGTCGGCTTCTACATGGCCAAGGTCGCCTCGCGGCGCTCTCGCCATCTGCTGGTGATCGCCTTCCTGATGCCGCTGTGGGCGTCCTACCTGGTCAAGGCGCTCGCCTGGCGCTCGCTGCTGTCCAACGGCGGCCTGCTGGACTGGGCCGGCGGCCTGGTCGGTCTCGGCACGCCGGGATTCGGCCTCACCGCGATCGTGCTCACCCAGGCGTACATCTGGCTCCCGTACGTCGTCCTGCCGGTCTACGCAGCCTACGAACGTGTCCCGGACTCGCTGCTCGACGCCGCCGGCGACCTCGGTGCCCGGCCGGCGCTGACGTTTCGCACGGTGGTGCTGCCGCTGGTGGTCCCGGGCCTGGTCGCGGGCTCGATCTTCGCGTTCTCGCTGACCATGGGCGACTACATCACGGTCAACATCGTCGGCGGCGCGAACCAGATGCTCGGCAACCTCGTCTTCATCAACTCGGGGTCCAACCTGCCGCTGGCCGCCGCGATCGCACTGATCCCGATCTTCGTGATCATGATCTACCTGGCGTTGGTACGCCGCACCGGAGCTCTGGAGAACCTATGACCATCTCGAGATCGACGCGGCGCCTGCTTGCCGTGTTCACCGGCCTGGTGCTCGCCATGCTCTACGCACCGCTCGCCCTGGTCGTGGTGAACTCGTTCAACACCTCCCAGGCGCTGACCTGGCCGCCCAGCGGCTTCACCACCGAGTGGTGGCAGCGCGCCGCGGTCAACCCGGGAGCCCACGACGCGATCCTCACCTCACTGACGGTGGCCGCGTGCGCGACCACCATGGCTCTCCTCCTCGGCACGCTGCTCGGCCTGGCGATGCAGCGCTACTCCTTCTTCGGGAAGCAGTCCGTGAACCTGCTGGTGGTGCTCCCGATCGCCCTCCCCGGCATCGTCACCGGGATCGCGCTGTCCAACGCGTTCTCCTCGATCCTCGGCGTACGTCTGGGGTTCTTCACCCTCGTGGTGGCCCACGCGACCTTCTGCATCGTGACCGTCTTCAACAACGTGCAGGCGCGGTTGGGGCGGATGGGCGGCAACCTCGAGGAGGCCTCGGCCGACCTGGGTGCGGGGATGTGGACCACGTTCCGGCTGGTCACACTCCCCCAGCTGCGATCGGCGCTGCTGGCCGGCGGGCTGCTGGCGTTCGCGCTCAGCTTCGACGAGATCATCGTGACGACGTTCGCCGCCGGCCCCGGTGTCACCACCCTGCCGGTCTGGATCCTGACCAACCTGTTCCGGCCCGGTCAGGCGCCGATCGTCAACGTGGTCGCGGTCGTCATGATCGTCGTCTCGGTCGCGCCGATCTGGCTCGCCCAGCGACTTTCGTCCGACCCGACCGACACGACGAGGGCGATTCATTAGGCTTCACCCGTGGCCGAACCTCGAATGCTCCTGCTGGACACCGCCTCGCTCTACTTCCGCGCCTTCTTCGGCGTGCCCGACATCCGAGCCGAGGACGGCACTCCGGTCAACGCCGTGCGCGGCCTGCTGGAGTTCATCACCCGGCTGGTCAACGACTACTCCCCCACCGACCTGGTGTGCTGCTGGGACAACGACTGGCGACCGCAGTGGCGGGTCGACCTGATCCCCTCCTACAAGGCGCACCGGGTGGTGGAAGAGGTCGAGACCGCCCCCGACGTCGAGGAGGTCCCGGATCCGCTGCAGGTGCAGGTGCCGATCATCCGCGAGGTGCTCGCCGCGGCCGGGATCTGCGTCATCGGCGCCGACGGCTACGAGGCCGACGACGTGATCGGCACCCTCGCGACCGGCGCGGGGATGCCGGTCGACGTCGTCACCGGCGACCGCGACCTGTTCCAGCTCGTCGATGACGCTGCCGGCGTACGCATCCTCTACCCGACCCGGGGCGTGAGCGACCCGGATCTGGTCGACGAGAAGTGGGTGCTCGCCAAGTACGGCATCAGTGCCGCGCAGTACGCCGACTTCGCCACGATGCGTGGTGACACCTCCGACGGGCTGCCGGGGGTGAAGGGCGTCGGCGAGAAGACGGCCGCCAAGCTCCTCGAGCAGTACGGGGACCTGGAGGGGATCATCGGCGCGGTCGCCGACCCGGCCACCCCGATCACCAAGGCTCAACGGCAGAAGTTCATCGACGCGGCCCCGTATCTGGCGGTCGCACCGAAGGTCGTGGCGGTCGCCCGGGACATCCCGCTGGACCGCAGCGGCACCGCTCTGCCCGGCGCTCCGGCCGACCCGGAACGCCTCCACGAGCTGGCCGCGACCTACAACCTCGCCTCCCCCGTCGCCCGCCTAGAAGCCGCGCTCGCGCGGGTGTGACACAGGTCTCCACAACTCGATTCAGAAAGTTCGTAGAAACGGCATCATCTGCCGCGTACGTCTCCGTCTCCTTGGCAAGACCACGAACAAGGAGCGGACGAATGAGCGACATCAAGCACCCGGCAGTGCAGCAAGACATCAAGATCTCCTGCCTCGACCCGTGGGGCCGCACGGTGGACGTGCCGACGACCCTCGGCTACCGCGAGAGCGACCCGTACGCAGTGAGCCTGACCTTCCACTCCGGCACGGGCGACGTCGAGTGGGTCGTGTCCCGCACGCTGATGCTGCAGGGGCTGGCCGCCCCCGCCGGTGAGGGCGACGTGAAGATCTATCCCAGCATCGACGAGGACGCCAAGGCCGTCGCGGTCTTCGACTTCAGCTCCCCCGACGGCCGCCTGATCGCGACCGCCGACTCGCGCGAGGTGCAGATGTTCCTCGGCAAGTCCTTCTCGGCCGTTCCGGTCGGCTCCGAGAGCCAGCACCTCGATCTCGATGCGCTGATCGCAGATCTGCTGGGCAGCTCGTTCGACGCTGAGTAGGCACTCCGCCCGCCTGCTCATTCGTTCACGAACCCTCCCGTCCCGGATTCCCGGGGCTGGAGGGTTCGTGCCTTTTGCTGGCCGGAAGCGAGCCCTCGCCGTTGCCACATCAACTGTGGTAGTGATGTGCGTCACCCGCACCCCTCGGAGGTCACAGTGCTGCCAGCTTTCCTTTCTCGCGAGCGAACGGTGGCCGGTCCCGGCTTCAGTCGCTGGCTGATCCCACCCGCCGCCCTCGCCGTCCATCTCTGTATCGGCCAGGTGTACGCCACCAGCGTCTACAAGACCGCCCTGGTCGAGCACTTCGACGCGAGCCAGACCGCGATCGGGGTGATCTTCTCGATCGCGATCGTGATGCTCGGCCTCTCCGCCGCGGTGATGGGCACCTGGGTCGACCGCAACGGACCGCGTGCCGCGATGACCGCAGCCGCGATCTTCTGGTCGTCCGGCTTCTTCATCGGCGCAGTCGGCATCGGCACCGGCCAGCTCTGGCTGGTCTACCTCGGCTACGGCGTCATCGGCGGCATCGGACTCGGGATCGGCTACATCTCCCCCGTCTCCACGCTGATCAAATGGTTCCCGGACCGGCCGGGCCTGGCCACGGGCATGGCAATCATGGGCTTCGGTGGCGGCGCGATGATCGCCAGCCCGCTCAGCGGTCGGCTGCTGGAGCTCTACGACCCGTCCTACACCGGTGACGCCAGCACCGTTCCCGACGGCCACGCGGTGATGATGCTCTTCGTGACCCTCGGCGTGGTCTACCTGATCTTCATGTCCTTCGGCGCGGCCACCGTCCGCGTCCCACCCGAGGGCTGGACGCCGGCGGGCTGGGACCCGGCCAGCGTGAAGCAGAAGAAGCTCGTCACCACGGCCAGCGTCTCGGCCAACAACGCGATCAGGACCCGGTCCTTCTGGCTGGTGTGGATCGTCCTCTTCTGCAACGTCACCGCAGGCATCGGCATCCTCGAGCAGGCGGCCCCGATGATCCAGGACTTCTTCCGCACCGACGGAGTCTCCACGGTCAGCGCGGTCGCCGCAGGCGGCTTCGTCGGGCTGCTCTCGATCGCCAACATGAGCGGCCGGTTCATCTGGTCCTCGACCTCCGACGTCATCGGTCGCAAGCCGATCTACATGATGTATCTCGGGGTCGGCCTGGTGCTCTATCTCCTGCTGGCGACCATCGGGGACACCTCGATGGCGCTGTTCGTGCTGCTCGCCGTCGTGATCCTGTCCTTCTACGGTGGCGGCTTCGCGACCGTTCCCGCCTACCTGCGCGACCTCTTCGGTACCTTCCAGGTCGGCGCCATCCATGGCCGGCTGCTGACCGCCTGGTCGGCTGCCGGTATCGCCGGACCGCTCATCATCAACGCCTTCCTCGACGCGCAGGGTGAACCCGGCACGCTCACCGCGGCCGCCTACCGGCCGGCGCTGCTGACCATGGTCGGCGTCCTCGCGGTCGGCTTCATCGCCAACCTCCTGGTGCACCAGGTGCCTGACCGGTTCCACGAGCCGACGTCCGCCGACTCCACCGAGACCGAGAGGAGTGCGGCATGAAGGCCAGAATCGCAGGTGCCTGGGCCCTGGTCGGGATCCCGCTGGCCTACGGCGTCATCGAGACGCTGCGCCGTGCGGCGCAGCTCTTCACGGGCTGAGCTCTGCCGAGGTCTGTTCAGAGGCCGAGAAGGCTCGGCTCGTTCGTACGCCACGCCTCCTGCGCCGCCCGGGTGACCGGGCCGTGCGGGAGCGTGCGCGCGCCCCACTCGGTCACGGCCTGGACGTCGCGCAGGCTGGAGGTGAGGAAGGCCTCCGTGGCGTACTCCTCGACCTCGTCCAGCGGCTCGTCGGTCTCCTCCGCACCGAACCACTCCAGCACCAGGGCACGGGTGATCCCGGCCAGCGGGCCGCTGGAGAGCGTCGGGGTCTTGAGCGTGCCGTCGAGCACGTAGAAGACGTTGCTGCCCGTGCCCTCGCACAGGTCGCCCACGGTGTTGGCGAAGATCGCCTCGCTGGCCCCGTGCTTGCGGGCCTCGGCCAGGGCGATGACGTTCTCGGCGTACGACGTCGTCTTCAGGCCGGTCGTCGCGCCGTGCTCGTTGCGACGCCACGGCACGCTGACGACCTTGGTCTCGTCCGGGTTGGGGGCGGCGTCCTCGAGGCCGATGATGACCGTCGGCGCGACGTCCACGCGACCGGAGCCGAACGGCGCCGGCCCGCCCGTGACGGTGATCCGAAGACGCCCGTACGCCGTCGGGGCCGCGCCCAGCACGGCCTCGACACCCTTGGTGATGAGCCCGCGGTCGAGGGCGGGCAGGCCGAGGCCGGTTGCCGACCGCTCCAGGCGGTCGAGGTGGAGGGCGAGCGCGAACGGCTGGTCCTCGATCACCTTGAGCGTCTCGAAGACGCCGTCGCCGACCACCAGACCGTGGTCTTTGATGGAGACCGCCGGGGCGGCCGGGTTGTCGAGAAGCTGACCATCGATCCACGCGCGCATGCGGCAACTCTAAGACGTCCCTGGTCAGGGGCCGGAATGCTCGCCGATGGGACTGATGAGGCTGCTGGTGAATGACACGAAGGTGACCCCCGATTTGTCCCCCGACAGCGGCTCCGTTAATGTTCTTCTCGTCGCCAAGGGCACGGGAAACCGGGCCGGAAGCACAAGCGGACGTAGCTCAGTTGGTAGAGCGCAACCTTGCCAAGGTTGAGGTCGCGAGTTCGAGCCTCGTCGTCCGCTCGGAGTAGGTCTCCACCGGAGGCATTGCCTCCAGCGGTGGGTTGGCCGAGAGGCGAGGCAACGGACTGCAAATCCGTGTACACGGGTTCAAATCCCGTACCCACCTCGAAGCACCACCCTGATATAAACTGAACAACCCCGGACGATTGGCGCAGCGGTAGCGCGCTTCCTTGACACGGAAGAGGTCACTGGTTCAAACCCAGTATCGTCCACCACGGGAACCGGCCCCTGAACTGCAGAAACGCAGATCAGGGGCCGGTTTGATTTCATTCATTCGAATGAGCGTTCGACGGTGCCTGACAAAGTGCCTGACTGGCTTCGTGACGATCTTCCTGATCCGACTTGCCGAATACCGCGTCCATCGCCTGAGCGCCGGTTTCCATCACCGGCCGTAGCTCGTGATGGTAGATCAGTTCGGTGACCTTGCTCCCTCCGGTGTGACCAACCAGGCGGGCGATCTCCTCGACCGATACCCCGTACTCGGAGATCAGCGAGACGAACGAGTGCCGCAGCTCGCGCGGGGTCCATTCCTTCGGCTCGATCCCCTCGACCTTTGCCAGCGCGCGGCGGAAGCTGCGACGAACGTTCGCGGCGTCCAACGCTGTGCCGACAGTCGTCGTGAACACGTGGTCGTTCTCGACCCAGTCGGATCCGGCGAGCCGCTTCCAACTGACGTGCCTCACCCGGTGCTCATGGAGCACGGCGGCCACCTGCCTCGGAAGCGCAAGAGTTCGCTTGGACTTGCGGGTCTTGGTCTCACCTCCCTCTCGATTCGAGGCGGCCGTTGATCGCTTCGGTGGGGCCGTTGGATGTGCCAGGCCGGTCGAAGTAGGCGAGCACGTCGGCGGCGCGCTTGGTCAAGATGCGCCCGAGCGTGATGATCTCGCTGAACGGGCTGGGGACGCCTCGACTGATCGACTCGATCAACTGCCTCATCAGCTCGCGGCCCCGGGTTCGGTCGGGCTCACGGTAGGCGGCGATCATGCGCTGGGAGATGCCCCAGGTGGCTTCGACCCCTACCCGGCCACCGACGCGCCGACCGGACTACACCCTCAATTGCGACTGCGAAGAGCCCAAAAATAGCCGCGGTGCGAGGGTCGGCCCGCGTGCTACGTTCCGGCCATGACTAGACCCGGTGAGATCCTCGGCAGCGTGCTCGCCGCCAGCGAGCGCGAACAACTCGAGACATACCTGGATTACCTGCGCGACGCCGTCGTGCGCAAGGCCCGCGGGGTGTCGGAGGAGGACGCCCGGAGCAGCCCGGTGCCGACCGGCACCAACCTCGGCGGCCTGATCAAACACCTGCGGTGGGTGGAACTGGGCGGGTTCGCCCAGCAGATCGGGCAGATCCCCGCCGCGGAGCTGCCCACGCCGCCGTGGACCGACGCAGACCCGGAGGCCGACCTGCGGCTGGAGCCGAACGAGAAGCTCGACGACGTCATCGCCGCCTACCAGGCGGCGTGCGACCGCTCCCGCGAGATCGCCGCCCAGCACAGCCTCGACCACGCCGTCACCACACCGCGGGGCAGGGAGCTGACGTGGATGTACCTGCACGTGATCGTGGAGACCGCCCGGCACGCGGGCCACGCGGACATCCTGCGCGAGATGATCGACGGCAGCGTCGGCGACTGACGGCTCGCGGCGCGCCGTCGGTCCGCGTTCCGGGTCGTCGGAGGCGGCGTCACAACGGTATCGGCGGAGGCTGACCTCCAACACCGTGGGCCGCCAACCGAACGGCTCCTGCGCCAACCGCCGGACCACCGTGTCCCTGGCCGCGCCCTGGCATCCGCAGCGACGACACCATCTGTCAGGCTCGACAACCCGGCACCGGAGAATCGCCCGATCGGGCTCCAACCGCTGCCCGAGCACTTCGAGCCCGAGATAGTCACCCCCATCCTCGGGAGACCTCGACCGGGCCGGCCCCTGATCAGCGGAAACGCAGATCGGGGGCCGATTCGATTTCATGGCCGGCGCGACGTACGCGGGACTGGATACGGCACGAAAACCAACGTTCGTCGGCCGTCAACAACCCCGAGAACCCACCGCTCAACGCCTGTATCCAATTCAGGGGACATCGTCGACGCAGCGGTTTCCTGATGAGGGCCGCCGCCTAGCGTTCGATCTTGTCGCGTACGCGAATAGCGACTTGTCTTCGAGTCGGGTGAAGGAGGACTCCCGATGACAGACTCTGCCTGGTTCGCGCTCACAGTTGCCGTCGTCGGTGGAGCCGGAGGCTTCGCCGGATCGTGGCTCAGCACATGGATGTCGCTACGTTCGCAGGCGCGCAGTCGACGGCAGGAGCAACAGCAACGGGATGGAGCCGTGGTAGGTGCCGTCCTCGACTATCTCGGCATCGCTGATCCGCGACGCCTCGCTGGACAAACAGCAGATCCTGACCTTCGGAGTCAGGAGCTTCGTGACCTCGAGTGGCGACAGGGAGAGCTTCGTCTACAGCTACAAGTTCTGGCTTCAGGTCATCCTGATGTTGCGGTATCCGACACCGCTCGTGGCCTCGCGACATCGATTCACAACTCCTTCTCATCGACAGCGGTGGCGGTTCACGACGTCGGCACCCCGAATCACTGGACTCTGCTCGAGACCGCTGTGAGCGACCATGCGGCCACTCGGAAGCTCGCCGAGGAACTCCTCGACAAGACCAGGCGATACGCCCATCACCGGTAGGAGGTACTGCGGCAGGCACCGTAGCTGTCCTAGGACGGTGACATGCCGGAAGCCACCGACCGCCGGGTGGCCTCGACGATCGCGCCCCAGGGCAGTTTCTGGTCGGGTGGCAGCTGACGGGGCGGGTGGAGGGGCCAGAGGTCGGGGCCCTCGATGAGGTCGACGCCGGCGCGGCGTAGGGCGGCCATGTGGGCCGGCCAGGCGGGGTGCTCGGCGTGGGCGGCGTTGATGAGCGGGAAGAGCACGACAGGGACCGTCGTGAGGCACTCGGTGACGACGGTGAGGGCCTGGTTGTCGGCCAGGCCCAGGGCGATCTTGGCAGTGGTGTTGAACGTCGCGGGGGCGACGACGATGGCGTCGAGCCGCTCCGGGTGCGTGCGTGGCTCCCACGGGAGGCGGCTCGGTCCCCGCACGGGGAACCCAGTCAGCGCCGCGATCCGGGCGGCCTCGCCGTTCGCGCTGAGCCAGCTGAACGCCGTCGGCGTCAGGGTCACCGGCACCGAATGGCCGGCATCCACCAACGGGGTGACCAGCTCGTCGCAGAGTTGCTCCACACCACCAGCAGCACAGGCGATGACTCCGACGATGGCCACCCCGCGAGCGTACGGGACGAGGATCGGGGCCGAGGGGTCAGTCCATCTTGCCGGCGCCGGCCTTGATCGCCTCCCGGATCCGCACGTAGGTGCCGCAGCGGCAGATGTTGCGGATCTCGTCGATGTCGGCGTCGGTGACCGAGCGGCCTTCGGCCTGCGCCTTGTTGACGGTCGCGACCGCAGCCATGATCTGGCCGGGCTGGCAATAGCCGCACTGGGCGACGTCGACATCGAGCCAGGCCTCCTGCATGGGGTGCAGCTCCTTGCCGACGGAGCCGGCCAGACCCTCGATCGTGGTGATCTCGTCGTCCTCGTCGAGGGCACTGATCGGGGTGGCGCAGGGGTTGAACGCCTTGCCGTTGATGTGGGACGTACAGGCCTTGCAGACGTTGATGCCGCAGCCGTACTTGGGGCCACGCACACCGAGGACGTCGCGCAGCACCCACAGCAGGCGCTCGCTGTCCTCGACGTCGACCGTGACCTTCTCCCCGTTGAGCTTGAAGGTGTAGTTGGGCATGAGCGATCCCTTTCGATCGGTCTTCGGTCAGTAGGTGTGGCTGAGGCCGTCGGTCGGAGACGCGGGCACGGGCGGGACGAACGACTTCACCTCGAAGCCGATCGGGTCGTGATGGTTGATCGGGAACGAGGTCGGCATGCTTCCCGTCGCCCGGGCGTAGGCACAGGCCACCGCCGCGAACGAGGCGGCGACGCCGGCCTCCCCCGCCCCGCCGGGGATGTCGGTGACCGGGTCCATCACGAACACGCGTACGTCGGGAGGGGTGTTCCACTGGCGGGTGTAGAAGTAGTTGTCCCAGCTGGCCTCGAGGTAGTGGCCGTCCTCCAGGTGGGTGCTCGCCGTCAGGGCGAGCGCGATGCCGTCCATGATCCCGCCCTGCATCTGCGCCTCGACACCCTTGGGATTGATCACCTCTCCGCAGTCGATCGCGAAGGTCACCTTGGTGACCCGGGGACCCGTGACGCCGTGGTAGACCTTGCGGTTGACGGTCTCGGGACGGCAGTCGATCTCGACGAGGCAGGCGGAGTAGCCCTTGTACTCCTGGTGGACCGCGATCCCCTGGGCCGTGCCGGCCGGCATCGACCTGCCCCAGCTGCCGGCGGCCGCCACCTGCTTGATGACGCGTCGCAGGCGGTCCTCCTTGGCGTACTTCAGCCGGAACGCGACCGGACTCAGCCGCATCTTCTTGGCGACCTGGTCGATCGTGAGCTCGAGCGCCGTGCGTACGTCGGGCGAGTAGACGTTGCGCACTGCGCCGGAGTTGATCGCCTTGCTCGTCGTCTCCATGAGGCCCTGGGTGGTGACGCCGAAGTCGTACGGCACCTGCTGGGAGGTCACGAAGATCGTCTCCGAGACGCCCAGGTTGCTCACCCCGGCCGGGAGCGAGATGGCCGATGAGGTCAGGATCTCGCCGAAGCCGTGGCGGTAGTCGGTGGCGGTGCAGGTGTGCTGCTGCTCGACGGCGAGGATGTTGTCCCCCGCCCAGACCGTACGCACCCGGGAGGTCGCCATCGGGTGGTTGCGGCCCTGGCGCGGCTCGTCGGCCCGGTGCCACATGAGCCGGACCGGCGCCTGGCACTTCTGCGAGATCAGGGCGGCCTCCTGTGCCGCGTCCCAGAAGAGCTTGCGGCCGAACGAGCCACCGGACTCCACGACGTTGAAGGTCACCGCGGTCGGGGGCAGACCGAGCTCGAGCGCGATGCTCTCGGCAGCCACGATCGGCGTCTTCGAGCCCGCCCAGATCGTCGCCTTGTCGGCGCGGACATCCGCCACGGCGCAGTTGGTCTCCAACGGCGAGCCGCTGCGGGTGTAGAAGACGAAGTCGGTGTCGAGCGTCTTCACGTCCGCTGCGCCGAGCCCACCGGTCAGGCCACCCACCGCATCGGTCACCGTGCCCAGCAGCTCGTCGACGTCGGGCACCAGCATCGGCCGCTCGATCCCGCGGAGCTGCTCGAGCACGTCGGCGTCGGACTTGCCGCTCACCGAGCCGGGGTTCCACTCGACGTCGAGGGCACGCACGGCGTTGATGCACTGACCGAACGTCTTGGCGCGTACGGCGACCCCGGTCGGGATGGTGACGACGTGCGTCACGCCCGGCATCGCCTCGACGTCCTTCTGGTTGCGGACCGATCGCACCGTGCCGTTGTGCTCGGGGGCGCGACAGACCATCGCGGGCAGTGCACCCGGCACATCGAGGTCCATCGCGAACTGCTTCGTGCCGGTGACCGCGTCCAGGGCATCCTTGCGGCGCCGCGGAGTGCCGATGACCGAGAAGTCGGACTTCGGCTTGAGATCGACGTCGACGACCTTCGTGACCAAGGCTGCGGCAGAGGTGGCGAGCTCGCCGTAGGAGATGGAGGCACCGCCGGGCGCGGTGATCACCCCCTCGTAGACGGAGAGCGTGTCGTGCGGCTGCGCGAGCGCGATCGCCGCGGCGTCGAGCAGCGCGCCACGAGCAATGGCGGCGGCCACACGTACGGGCGTGTACATGGCATGGATCGTGTTGGAGCCGCCGGTCATCTGGTTCCAGATCAGCTCGGGGCGCGCCTTCGACAAGGTCACGTTGACCTTGCTGAGGGGCAGGTCGAGCTCCTCGGCGATCAGCATCGCGATCGAGGTGGTGATGCCCTGCCCGACCTCGGCGCGAGGCAGCTCGAACGACGCGGTGCCGTCCTTGTCGACGACGACCTGGATCAGGTTCGCGGTGGGGCGGGCGGCATCGGTCAGCAGGTCGTTGAGGTCGTAGAGGTCGGCCGGCTGCGGGACCCCCGGGACGACTGCCGCGGCCGGGGTGCCGAGACCGATCCCGAGCTGGGCCGCGCCGGTGACGGTGGCAGCGGCCAGGAGGTAGCCGACGAAGCGACGGCGGCCGAGCTCGTGCTCAGCGAGGCCCGATACGGACAGGCCCGATGACGTCTCGGGATGTGTTGACAAGGGGGTTACCTCCGTAGGTCCGGTCAAGGTCCTGGTCACGCTATGTGCGCCGCGTCACACCTGTGTCGCCATGGAACGCCAACTTCGTTGACTTTCCGCGCCAGTTCGAGCATTCGGCTCACACCGAGGTCAGAGCGTCTTTTCGCAGCGCGCCCGGAGTGACCCCGAAGCGTGACCTGAAGGTGCGGGCGAAGTGCGACGGGTCGGGAAATCCCCATCGGGAGGCGATCGTCGCGGTCGAGTAAGCGGCATGGGCCGGGTCGAGCAGCGCGTCCCGGATCGTCATCAGCCGGAACTCCCGCAGGTGCGCCATCGCGGAGCGTGGCTGGCTCTCGAAGAGACGGTGCAGGCTACGCGGCGAGAGTCCGTGGGCGGCGGCCACCGCGTCGTGGCCGAGGTCCGGGTCGGCGGCGTGAGCCTCGACGTGGGCGATGATCCGGGCCCGGAGCGCCTCCCCCGGGTCGACCAGATCGTCACCGCCGACCAGGCTCGAGAGCAGCTGGATGGCTGCTTCGCCCAGATGCGTCGCTCCCCCGGCCTGGGGTGTCAGGCGAACCGCACTCCCCAGCAGGTGCCCGAGTACGCCGGTCCTGCCGTCGAACGCGGTCCACCCGTGCGACATCGACCGCTCGATCACGGCATCCGAGGCTGCCAGCGCCCGGCGCGGAAGCGTCATGGCGAGGCACTCCCAGGTCTCGTCGAAGCGCAGCTCGTAGGGGCGGCTGGTGTCGTAGATCGCGATGTCGCCGGGCCTCAGTACGAGCTCGGCGCCGCCCTGCCGGACGACGGACCGCCCGTGGCGCTGGATGCACACCTTGAACGGCTCGTCCGGTACGTCCGCGAGGGAGCGTCGGGTGCGGCGTACGACTTGCGGGGTGCCGCCGACGCGGAACGCGTCGACCCGCCCCAGGCTCGCGTGCTCGATCGCCCCGGCCAACGGCCCGGGCACCACCTGTAGGCCGGGTGGCAACCGCTCCGAGTGCAGTCCCGCGAAGGCGTCCGACAACGCGGTCCGCCACCTCTCCGACACGTCGCCCGAGTCCCCATGCGTCATGCCGAGATAGTGCGCAACCGGCTCACCCGGCGGTACCCCCGTAAGAGGGCCCGGCGCCCGACCGACTCGGGTGGCGTCAGTCGATCAGGCCGGCCTCGCGCGCCATCCGGACGGCGTGGACGCGGTTGTTGGCGTTGAGCTTGCGGGTGGCGCTCTTGAGGTAGGACTTGACCGTGCTCTCCACGATCCCGAGGGCCTCGGCGGCCTCCCGGTTGCTGTTCCCGAGAGCGACCTGTCGCAGGACGTCGACCTCGCGCGCTGCGAGGTGCACGGCCGGAGCGAGCTGAGTCGGCTTCTCCCCCGGTGCGGCGGTGAGCCGCCGGACCATGGCCTCGAGGCGGCTGCGGACCTCGGGGTCGATCACCTGGCCGGCCAGGTCGGTGAGCTCGGCCGCCATCTCCCGGCGTTCGGCGAGGTCGCGGTTCGCGGCCGCCTCGACCGGGCTCGGCGCTCGTGTCGGCGGGGGCGCGAGCCGGGAGAGCCGGTTGCGGACCTCGTCGTCGATCAGGATCTCGCGCTCGAGGGTGCGGATGAGCGGACGCAGCGAGTCGAACCAGACGCCGCCGAGGCCCAGCCGTGAGCGGGAGGCGAGATAGATGAGCATCCGCGGGGCCCGGTCGACCAGGATCGGCAGGGCGGCGACGGTCTGGATCTGCTCCTGGGCGACCGCAGTGTCGTAGAGGTGGGTGATGCCTCGAGCGGTGTAGTAGTGGTCGACGGAACCGGGCTGGCGGGTCTGCAGGGTCTTCCCGCCCAGGCCCTCCCCGTTGACGACCCGCAGACCGCGCAGCGAGACGCCCTTGGCACCGCAGGTAGCGGTGATGTCGATGGCTGTGCCGTCACCGCGCACCGGACCGCCGAAGGCCAGATCGAGCCCCGACGCAGACCGGAAGGAGGCCAGCGTCTGGGCGATCCGGGACCCGTCGTAAGGCGCCTCTGGGGCGATCGCGGTGGTGCTCATGGCGTTGAGCGTAAGTGACGACCATCACAGGCAACAAGAGGCGTACCCCCTCTTTCGAGGGCACTCGTCCGGGGGTATCGGGCAGGTGGCGACGGTCCCACACTCGGTTCACCAATCCGAGTAGGAGGCACGATCATGGCCCAAATCGCGGCTGACCGAGCCGAGGTCGACGGGCGCACCATGCGCCGCGTCGCGACGGCGTCACTGACCGGTACCACCATCGAGTTCTACGACTTCCTCATCTACGGGCTGGCAGCAGCCCTGGTGTTCAACGCCATCTTCTTCCCGTCGATGGGTGGTCCGGAGGGCACCCTGGCCTCGATCGCGACCTTCGGTGTCGCGTTCGTCTTCCGGCCGCTCGGGGCGATCCTGTTCGGCCACTACGGCGACCGGATCGGCCGCAAGGCCACGCTGATCACCACCTTGCTGATCATGGGCACTTCGACGTTCGCGATCGGCCTCATCCCGAGCGTGGAGTCGATCGGCAAGAGCGCCGTGGTCATCCTGGTGCTCCTGCGAGCGCTGCAGGGCATCGCGCTCGGCGGCGAATGGGCCGGCGCGGCCCTCCTCACCACGGAGTACGCCGCCCACGGCCAGCGCGGGCGCTACAGCATGTTCCCGCAGCTCGGTCCCAGCCTCGGCCTGATCATCGCCGCCGGCGCCATGCTCACCACGTTCCGGCTGATGGAGCCCGACGCGTTCGCGGCCTGGGGCTGGCGGATCCCGTTCCTGGCGAGCGCCGTCCTGGTCGGCGTCGGTCTCTGGGTCCGGCTGAACGTCGCCGAGACCCCGTCGTTCAAGAAGCTGCAGTCGGCGGGCAGCCGCAGCACGCTGCCGTTCCTCGGCTGCATCCGGGACCAGTGGCGTCAGGTGCTGCTCGGCGGCGGCATCATGGCGATCGTCTTCGGCGCCTTCTACACCGGCGCGAGCTTCATGGTCGCCCACGCGGTCGGCACGCTCGGCCTGAGCATGACCCAGGCTCTGCTCGGGGTCATCGTCGCCGCGTTCGCGATGAGCATCACGGTCATCGCCTCCGCGTGGCTCTCCGACGTGCTCGGCCGCCGCACGGTGCTGCTCCTGGGAGCCTCCTTCGGCATCGTGGCAGGCCCGCTGGCCTTCGGTGTCATGGAGCCTGGCAGCTTCGCGAGCTTCGCCCTGGGCAACAGCCTGCTGCTGTGCGTGCTCGGCCTCAACTACGGTCCGATCGCGGCGTTCCTGCCCGAGATGTTCCAGGCGAAGTACCGCTACACCGGCGCCGGTCTCGGCTACAACATCGCGGGCATCCTCGGCGGCGCCGTGCCGCTCGTCATCGCCGAGGACCTGCTGGCCCGATGGGGCACCGACGGCATCGCGTACTTCCTCACCGCCCTGGCCCTGCTGAGCGTCGTCTGCCTGCTGATCGCCAAGGAGACCAGCCGCGTGGAGCTCGACGCGGAGCCCGCGCTCGCCTGATCCGGCACCCGCTCACCCTCCTTCGGGGGTGTGGCTGCCACCACGGTCTCGGTCATGCTCGCGGCATGACCGAGACCTCATCCATCACCGCATCGTCGGCCCGTGGCGACATCGACGTACCGCTGCTCGAGGAGACGATCGGAGCCAACTTCGAGCGCACCGTCGCCCGTCATGGAGACCGTGAGGCGCTCGTCGAGATCGCCACCGGCCGGCGCTGGACCTACACCGAGCTCGACGCCGACGTGGACGCCCTCGCGGTCGGCCTTCGCAAGGCCGGTATCGGTAAGGGCGACCGCGTCGGCATCTGGGCTCCGAACTGCGCCGAATGGACGATGGTCCAGTTCGCCACGGCCAAGATCGGCGCGATCCTGGTCAACATCAACCCCGCCTATCGCACCCACGAGCTCGCCTACGCGCTCAACCAGTCCGGGGTGCGGCTGCTGATCAGCGCCAAGGCGTTCAAGACCAGCGACTACGTCTCGCTCGTCGGCGAGGTGGAGGGCGACTGCGGCGCTCTCGAGCAGACGATCTTCCTGGGTACGCCGCAGTGGGATGCGCTGCTGGCCGCGGGCCGTGGCGAGCGGCTGGCCGACCACGTCGACTACGCGCTGGCCCCGGACGACGCGATCAACATCCAATACACCTCCGGGACCACGGGGTTCCCGAAGGGCGCGACGCTGTCGCACCGCAACATCTTGAACAACGGCTTCTTCGTGACGGAGACGATCCACTTCACCGAGCAGGACCGGCTGTGCATCCCGGTGCCCTTCTACCACTGCTTCGGCATGGTGATGGCCAACCTCGGCTGCACCACCCACGGCGCGACCATGGTCATCCCGGGCCCTGGCTTCGACCCGGCGACGACGCTGCGGACGGTCCAGGACGAGAAGTGCACCGCGCTGTACGGCGTGCCGACGATGTTCATCGCGATGCAGGACGACCCGGGCTTCGCCTCCTACGACCTCTCCACGCTGCGTACCGGGATCATGGCCGGCGCACTGTGCCCGATCGAGGTCATGAAGCGGTGCGTCAGCGAGATGCACATGAGCGAGGTCGCGATCGCGTACGGGATGACCGAGACCTCGCCGGTCTCCTGCCAGACCCGCACCGACGACGATCTCGAGCGCCGCACCGAGACGATCGGCCGGGCCGCCCCGCACGTCGAGATCAAGGTCGTCGACCCGGCCACCGGCGAGGTCGTCCCGCGCGGGACGGCGGGCGAGTTCTGCACCCGCGGCTACTCGGTCATGCTCGGCTACTGGGACGATGAGGCGAAGACCGCCGACGCGATCGACGCCGACGGCTGGATGCATACCGGCGACCTGGCCGTCATGCGCGAGGACGGCTACTGCGTGGTCGTGGGAAGGATCAAGGACATGGTCATCCGTGGCGGCGAGAACATCTACCCGCGCGAGATCGAGGAGTTCCTCTTCACCCACCCCGACATCGCCGAGGCCCAGGTGGTGGGCGTCCCGGACGAGCGGTACGGCGAGGAGCTCTGCGCCTGGATCAGGATGCGTCCCGGCGCCGAGCCCCTGGACGCCGAGGCCGTCCGCGCCTTCGCCAGCGGCAAGCTCGCCCACTACAAGGCACCGCGCTACGTGCTGCTCGTCGAGGAGTTCCCGATGACGGTGACCGGCAAGGTCCGCAAGATCGACATGCGCGAGCAGAGCGTCGCTCTGCTCGGCCTGTGAGCCGCCGGATGGCCTACTGGCACCGGACCGGCCCGCACACCTTCACCCCGACCGAGCACGTCGGCGGGGCGTGGGATCCGGACACGCAGCACATCTCCACCCTGCTGGGCGTGCTCGCGCACGAGGTCGAACGAGACCGCGACGCGCGCCGTGACGACAGGCTCCAGATCACCCGGATCGGCTACGACATCCTCGGCACCGTCCCGCTGGAACCGGTCGACCTCGAGGTCACCGTGCTCCGCGCGGGGCGCACGATCGAGCTCGTCGAGGCGCGCGCCTGCCATGGCGGCCGACCGGTCGTTCTCCTCCGTGCCTGGCTCACCGCCGGCTACCCGACCGCGGAGCTCGAGGGGACGCACCACCTGCCGATGCCCACGCCGGACGAGGTGCCCGCCTGGGACATGACCACGCTGTGGGGCGGTGGCTTCATCGCCTCGGTCGAAGTGCGCCGCCACGACATCGGCCCGGGGCGGGCGCAGTCCTGGGTGCGTACGGCCCACCCCCTCGTCGCCGACGAGGAGGTGAGCCGGCTGGCACAGGTCGCCGGGCTGCTCGACATCACCAACGGAGTAGCCGTCCGGGTCGACCCGAAGGTCGTCAGCTTCCCCAACGTCGACCTCACCGCGCACCTGTTCCGCGCTCCCGCGCCCGGCTGGTTGGGCCTCGACACGACCGTCTCCTTCGGCCCGGCCGGCGCCGGCGTGACCACGTCCGTCCTCCATGACGAGCAGGGCGCCTTCGGCGTCAGTACGCAGTGCCTGACCGTGCGTCCGTGACGTCGCCGTCTCCGGCCGCGGACCCCGCCCTCAGCCGGCAGCGACGGGCACCGGCACCGTGGCCGAGCGGCGTGCTTGCCGCCGGCCGGCGGCGAGGATGACGACGGCGATGATCATGGCCAGGACGTAGAAGCCGGTCGCGACGTCGAAGACAGCCGCGTAGCCATGGGCCCGGGTGACCGTGCCCGGTGCCGGGTCGTGGTGCACGGCGCTGCCGTAGACGACGGTGAGGATCGCGAGCCCGATCGAGCCACCGATCTGGTGAGCCGTGTTGACCAGGCCGGAGGCCGCGCCGGCATCGCCCTGGTCGACTTCGGCCATCCCGAAGTCGGTGAGGAGGATGATCGCGATGCCCTGGCCGACGCCCAGCACGAGCAGCTGCGGCAGGATCGAGGCCACGGTGGTCGTCGCGTCGATCCGGCTCAGCCAGGCCATCCCGATCGCCGCAGTGGTCAGGGAGGTCAGCAGCAGCACCGGCTTGCTGACCCTCGGTGCGGCCCAGCGCACGACGTACACCATGGCGAAGAACATGCCCGTCATCGGAATGTAAGCGAGCCCGGTGGCGAGCGGGCTGAGGCCCCGTACGTTCTGGAGGTACTGCGAGAGGAAGTAGAACGTCGAGAACATCGCGCCGACGATCAGGATCCGGCCCACGTACGCCCCCGAGCGCTGCACGCTGAAGAAGAGCCGGAGCGGCACGATCGGCTGGGAGGCACGCAGCTCGACGATCACGAAGCCGACGAGCAGGACCACGGCTGCGGTCAGCGGGAGCAGGGTGCGGGCGCTGAGCCAGCCGACCTCGGCGGCCTCGACCAGACCGTAGACCAGCGCCGACATGCCGAGGGTGACGGTGAGCGCGCCGAGGAGGTCGACGCGGCCGGACTGACGCTCGGTCTCCGGCAGGAAACGCGGCGCGAGGGCGAGGACCAGGATCCCGAGCGGGACGTTGATCAGGAGTCCCCAGCGCCAGGAGAGATACTCGGTGAAGACTCCCCCGACGATGATCCCGACGCTCGCACCGGCCCCGATGACCGCGCTGTAGATCGCGATGGCGCGGGTGCGCTCCTCGGGCTCGGGGAAGCTCGTGATCAGGAGCGCCAGCGTGGACGGGATCGCGAACGCGGCCGCCAGCCCCTGCAGGGTGCGGGCGGCGATGAGAAGTTCGGCCGACGGCGCGAGCCCGGCGAGGAGCGAGGCCGCCGTGAACAGCGCCGTGCCGGCGATGAACACGCGGCGCCGGCCGAGCAGGTCGCCGGCTCGTGCGCCGAGCAGCAGGAGGCCTCCGAAGGCGAGGACGTAGGCGTTCTGGATCCACGACAACGAGGAGTCGGTGAAGCCGAGCTCCGTCTTGATGTGGGTGAGCGCCGTGGTCACGATCGAGGCGTCGAGGGTCATCATCAGCTGGCAGCCGAGGATCACCATGAGGACCACCGCCCGGTGACGGGCACCGGCGCTCGGGGAGGTCGGAGACATGAGTGCACCATTCCTAAGTAACTAACGAGTTGGTTATGTCAGTGAAGCACTCCTCACCGAAAAAGACAACTAACTAGTTACTTGCTTTAAGGTGGGCGTATGGCCAGAGACTCCGAGGCGACCCGTGCCCGCATCCTCGACGCCGCCGAGGCCGAGTTCGCGGCGTACGGCATCGCCGGCTCGCGCGTCGACCGGATCGCGGAGACGGCGCTGGCGAACAAGGCGCTGATCTACAAGTACTTCGGGACGAAGGACGAGCTCTTCGACGCCGTGTTCGCGCACCGGGTGCTCGCGTTCGTCGACGAGGTCGAGTTCGACGCCACCGACCTGCCCGGCTATGCCGGGCGGTCCTTCGACCTCTACGAGCGCTTCCCCACGACGCTTCGACTGACGACGTGGTATCAGCTCGAGCGCCCCGACGGGAAGCTCCCGGCGATCGTCGCCTCCAACGATGCGAAGCTGGCCAAGATCGAGGAGGCGCAACGTGCCGGGAAGCTGACGACCGCGTACTCGCCGCTCGAGCTGCTCACCGAGGTTCGTGCGCTGGCGATGAGCTGGCACCTGCACACCCCCGAGCTGGCCCTGGTGCGCCGGCCGAGCCGCTCCCGATGCCGCGAGATCGTCGTCGAGAGCGTCCGGCGCCTGGTGGATCAGGACTGACGGGAGAAGAAGTCCTCGTAGCGGTGCTCCCCGGTCGGCCGCTGGTCGACGACCTCCTGCTCACGCACCCGGAGCTCGACGCGCCGGATCTTCCCGGAGATCGTCTTCGGCAGGTCGAAGAACTCCAGGCGACGTACGCGCAGGTAGGGCGGAAGGTGGTCGCGCGCGAACTCGAGGATGGCCCGGGCGGTCTCGGCGGTCGGCTCGTGCCCGGCCGTGAGGGAGACGTACGCCTTGGGGACGGCCAGTCGCACCGGGTCCGGCGCCGGCACGACCGCCGCCTCGGCCACCGCGGGGTGCTCGATCAGGACCGACTCCAGCTCGAAGGGCGAGACCTTGTAGTCGGAGGCCTTGAAGACGTCGTCGGTGCGGCCGACGTAGGTGATGTAGCCCGCCTCGTCGCGGCTGGCGACGTCGCCGGTGTGGAAGAAGCCGTCGCGCATCGCGTCGGCGGTGCGCTTCTCGTCGTCGCGGTAGCCGGTCATCAGGGTCGCGGGCCGCTGGGCGAGGTCGAGACAGAGCTCGCCCTCCCCCGGCCCCTCGACCACGGTCCCCTCGACCGGGTCGACCAGTACGACCGGGACACCGGGCAGCGGCCGGCCCATCGACCCCGGACGTACCGGCTGGCCCGGGCTGTTGGCGATCGTCGCGGTCATCTCGGTCTGCCCGAACCCGTCCCGGATGGTCAGGCCCCACGCCCGGTCGACCTGGCTGATCACCTCGGGGTTGAGCGGCTCACCGGCACTGATCGCCTCGCGCAGCGATCCGCAGCCGCCGGAGAGGTCGGCCTGGATGAGCATCCGCCACACGGTCGGCGGAGCACACATGCTGGTCACCTGCTCCTCCCGGATCCGCTGCAGCAGCGTGGCCGCCTCGAAGCGCGCGTAGTTGAGGACGAAGACGGTCGCTCCGGCGAGCCAGGGCGCGAAGAAGTTCGACCAGGCGTGCTTGGCCCAGCCGGGGCTGGAGATGTTCATGTGCACGTCGCCGGGGCGGAGGCCGAGCCAGTACATCGTCGAGAGGTGACCGACCGGGTAGGTGTAGTGGGTGTGCTCGACGAGCTTCGGCCGGCTCGTGGTGCCGCTGGTGAAGTAGAGGAGCAGCGCGTCGGTGGTGGCGTTGCCGGGGTGCTCGAGCGGCCCCTGGCTCTCCGCGGCAGCTGCGGCGTAGCCGTTCCAGCCCTCCCGCTCCCCCACGCTGATCCGCACGTAGTCGCCGGGGACGCCGTCGAACTTGTCCGCGTCCTCGACGTTGCAGACCACGGCCTTCGCCCGGCCACGCTCGAGCCGGTCCACCAGCTCGGCGGTGCCGACCGCCGTCGTCGTCGGCATCAGGACCGCGCCCACCTTCATCGCCGCGAGCATCGTCTCCCACAGCTCGACCTGGTTGCCGAGCATGACGACCACGCTGTCGCCCGAGCCGACACCGAGGCGCCGAAGGTAGCGGGCCACCGTGTCCGAACGACGCGCCAGCTCATCGAAGGAGTACTCCGCCCGCGACCCGTCCGACTCGGAGATGACCAACGCCGGGGCGTCGTTGCCCCGAGCCATCGGGTCGAACCAGTCGTGGGCGAAGTTGAAGCTCTCCCCGACGTCGGGCCAGCGGAAGGTGTCGAGCGCCTCGGCATAGTCGAGGCGCTGGGCGATCAGCGCGTCCCGGGCGGCGAGCAGGGCGTCGGTGGAGGTCGATCCAGTCATGGCGGTCATCATCGTCGCGAGGCCGACACCCGCCCTACCCCCGGAAGAGGGGCCGGGTGCACCAGAACCTGGCGGCTGGTTTCCGGTGTCACCCGTGACGGGTGACGCGGCGGCACCGCCCGTGACCGCATCCTGAGGATTCAGTACGTACGACGAATCGAGACTTCCATGGGGAAAGCCGCCTATGAGGCGCCTGCCTCTGGCCAGCGGAGAGCCCGGTGACGAGCAGTCGATCAGCTGAGCGGAGTCCGCGGTCCAAGGCCTGGTTGCGTCCGATCCTGACCTTCTGCGGCCTGCTGATCGCCTACTACGCCTTCCCCTTGAAGTGGGCGACAGACTCGGCGGTGGCCGTCGGCGCGAGCCTGCTGGTGACGGTGGGGGCACTCTCACTCGTCGGGACGGTGATGATCAAGGAGCTCGGCTCCGTCCGCAGGGGCGGGCCCGGGCACAGCACGCGCGTGCTGGCCATGTTGCTGATCCTGCTGGTGATGGCGGCGTCGCTGACCTTCTTCCTGCTCAACCAGATCCGACCTGACGAGATCGTCGGACTGGAGACGCGGACCGACGCTCTCTACTTCACCTTGAGCACCATGACGACGGTCGGGTACGGCGATGTCCACGCCGAGGGTCAGATCGCGAGGGCGCTGGTGTGCGTGATGATCGTCTTCAACATCGTCGTGGTGGCATCGCTCGTCCGGGCCCAGACCACTTCCCCGACGCGCCCTCGGGCCGAATAGGGCTAGAGGGTCAGCCCACCGACGATCACGGTGGGCTCGACGTCGACGGGGAAGTTCACGCTGCTCGCGATGAAGCAGTCCAGGTGGGCCTGGTGGTGGGCGGACGTCGCGGCCTCGATCATCGACGCATCGGCGACGGTGACGACCGGGTGCAGCACGGCGCGGGTGAACCGGCCGCCGGTCCCCTGCGTCTCCATGGTGGCGGTCGCGGCGTCGTGGTAGTCGAGGACGACCACGCCCACCGTCACCGCCTGGTGCAGGTAGGAGAGCATGTGGCACTGCGTCAGCGAGGTCAGCAGCAGCTGCTCGGGGTTGTGCCGACTCGCGTCGCCGCGGAAGGTCGGATCGGAGGAGCCGAGGATGTCGGGCAGGCCCTCGATGCGTACGACGTGGTCCCGGGCGTAGTCGCGGTAGCCGCTCGTCCCGGTGCCACGGTTGCCCGTCCACTCCACCGAGACCGTGTAGTCGTGGGTCAGCGCCATGCCTGAACCCTAGTGGTCGTGGTCGGCGGGGTGGAGCTGCGTCCCAGTCACCCCGCAGTGCGCACACGTCTCGATGTGGACCCGGTGGTCGTCGGGCTCGGGCCTGGCCGCGAGCGGGCGCCGGATGAACACCGCCGCGAGCGCCGCGCCGAGGAGCAGGAGGGCGGCGTTGAGGATCATCGCCGTGCCGTAGCCGTCGTCGAAGGTCTGCGGGTTCGTGTAGTCGTCGCCGGCGATCCCGACCGCCGCCGGGACGACGGCCACGGCGAGCAGCCCAGCGGTCCTGGCCACCGCGTTGTTGATCCCGGAGGCGATGCCGGCATGCCGATCGTCGGCGGCGTCGAGCACGGTCGCGGTCAGCGGCGAGACCAGCAGCGTGAGCCCAGAGGCGAAGAGCAGGACGGGCAGGAGAACGTCGGGGACGTACGCCGCCTGCGGGCCGATCCGCCCCATCCAGAGCACGCCGCCGGCCGCGAGCACCGGCCCGAGCGTCATCGGCAGGCGCGGACCGATGCGCTGGGCCAGCGCGCCCGCACGGGACGAGAAGAGCAGCATCACCACGGTCACCGGGAGCAGCGCCGATCCCGCCTCGAGGGGCGACCAGCCGCTGACGATCTGGAGCTGGAGGACGAGCAGCACGAAGATCACGCCGAGTGCTGCGTACACGAGCAGTGTGACGGCGTTGGCCGCACTGAACTGGGGGTTGCGAAATAGCTCGAGCGGGACCAGCGGGTGGGCCGTGCGCGCCTCGACGACCACGAAGGCAGCCAGGCAGGCGACACCCGCGGCGGCGGTCGCCGCCGCGTAGCCGGCGAAGCCCGCCTCGCCCGCCCCGGTCAGCCCGAAGGTGAGGGCGCCGAGGCCGGCCGCGGCGAGCAGCGTGCCGGTCACGTCGATGGGCCCGCCTGCGTCGGGGTCGCGGCTCTCCGGGACATGGCGCATGGTGACGACGACGATGAGCACCGCCACGGGAACGTTGATGAGGAAGACCAGCCGCCAGTCCAGCTCGACCAGCCAGCCGCCGACGAGCGGCCCGATCGCGGCCGCGATGCCGCTGAGACCCGACCAGGCGCCGACGGCCGCGGACCGGTCCTCGGCATGGAACGACGCGGCGATGATCGCCAGGCTCCCCGGCGTCAGCAGCGCACCGCCCACCCCTTGCAGCCCGCGCGCCGCGATCAGCAGGTTGATGTCGGGTGCCAGCCCGCACAACAGCGACGCGACGGCGAACCACACCACGCCGATGAGGAACACCCGACGCCGGCCGAAGCGGTCGCCGAGGGATCCGCCGAGGAGGATCAGGGACGCGAGGCTCAGCGTGTAGGCGTTGACCGTCCACTGTAGACCTGAGAAGCCCGCACCGAGGTCCTCCCCGATCCGGCCGAGGGCGACGTTGACGACGGTCGAGTCCAGCATCGCCAGGCCGGAGCCCAGCACCGTCGTCGCCAGCACCCAGCGGCCGCGGGCACTCCCCAGCCGGAGCGGAGCGTCCTCGCTCGCAGAGTCGTCCATGAGCCGCAGTATCCCAGTCAGTCGCCGTTCTGCTCCGGGTTCAGGGACTGTTCCGCCACCCACGTACGCAGCCGGGGTCCGTGCTGGTCGAGGGTGGGTGGCGCGGCGTGGTCGGTGGGGGTCACCTCCGCCCCGTCGGTGAAGAACCGCAGCGGCGGTCCGGGGAGGGTCAGGTGGCCGAGGGTGGAGTGGTCGACGTCGACCAGCAGACCCTGGCTGGCGGTCTGCTCCCAGGCGTAGACCTCGTCCAGGGAGCGCACCTTGCCGGCCGGGACACCGGCATCGGCGAGCTTGGCGAGCAGCTCCTCGGCCGGCCAGGGCGCGAAGAGCGCCTCGACGAGCTCGACGACCTTCTCGCGATTGGCCGCCCGCTCGGGGTTGGTCGCCATCCCCTCGAGGTCCGGCGAGATGTCGAAGGCGGCGCAGAACCTCCGCCACAGCCCCTCGCTGCCGACCGCGATCTGCACGGTCCCGTCGGCGCAGCGGAACAGGCCGTACGGCGAGATGCTCGGGTGATGGTTGCCCTGGGCTCGCCCGACCTCGCCGGCCACGGTCCAGCGGGTGCCCTGGAAGCCATGGACGCCGACGACGGCGGAAAGCAACGAGGTGCGTACGACGGTGCCGCGGCCGGTGCGGTCGCGCTCGTGAAGAGCGGCGAGCACCCCGTAGGCGCCGTACATCCCGGCCAGCAGGTCGGCGATGGGCGTACCGACCCGCTGGGGGTCCCCGGGACCCGATCCGGTGAGCGACATCAGCCCGGCCTCGCCTTGCGCGATCTGGTCGTAGCCGGACCGGCCGCCCTCGGGGCCGTCGTGGCCGAACCCGGTGATCGAGAGCACCACGAGGCGCGGATTGCGGGCCTGGAGGTCGTCGATGCCGAGCCCGAGCCGGTCGAGGACGCCGGTGCGGAAGTTCTCGATGAGCACGTCGGCCCGGTCGACCAGGCGCAGCAGCACGTCCTTGTCGTCGGTGTCCTTGAGGTCGAGGGTGATCGACTCCTTGTTGCGGTTGGCCGAGAGGAAGTACGTCGCCTCCCGCTGCCCCGCCTCCCCCACGAACGGCGGGCCCCAGCCCCGGGTGTCGTCGCCGTGCCCGGGCGCCTCGACCTTGATCACGCGGGCACCGAGGTCGCCCATCATCATCGCGGCGTGCGGCCCGGCCAGGGCGCGGGAGAGGTCGAGGACGACGACGTCGTCGAGCGGTCCACGCATGCCCGTCACCAGCCCGGGAGGACCATGGTGGCCCAGACCAGGAGAGGACCGACGAGCACCACGATGACGCTGTAGCCGAGGATCTGCTTGTAGTAGCGCTCCTCGGTGATGGTGTCGGGCCGGTTGGCCAGCATCAGCGCGCCGTTGGTGGAGAACGGGCTCACGTCGACGATGGTCGAGGAGATCGCCAGCGCTGCCACGAACATGGCGGCGGAGATCCCGCCCTCGGCGATCAGCGGGACCGAGATCGGGATGATGATGGGAAGCAGCGCCGTCGAGGAGGCGAACGCGGAGACGACCGCGCCGACGTAGCAGAGGACGAGGGCGCCGATCGCCGCGACGCCCAGGCCGGCCGCCCAGCTACCCACGAACTCCGGCGATCCGGCCGTGTTCAGGATCGTGGCGTACGTCGAGACGCCGGCGACCAGCAGCACCGTCGGCCACGCGATCTGACGGATGGCGTCCTTGTGCTGGCTCGGCGAGAGCGCCGCGAGGACGGTCGCCGCAGTGATCGAGGCGAAGCCGATGTTCTTGTCGAAGAACAGGGCGACGGCGGCGACGATCACGAAGGCCGCCAGGGTCAGGACCTGCTCGGTGCGGATGCCGGGCTTGGTTCCCGTCGGGGCGACGGTGCCGTAGCCGCGGGCCGGGACGGTCACGCCGCCCTCGTTCAGGTCGCTCGGTACGCCGGCGGCGGCCCTCGCCGCCTCGTCGGGGTCGAGCCGCATGCTCATCAACGATCGTCCGCCGAGGGCGAAGAACAGGATGGTCGCCATGATCAGGTTGACCACCAGGCTCGCCAGGAAGATCGTCATCTCGCTGGCGG
Organism: Nocardioides sp. NPDC057577; assembly: GCF_042801335.1. NCBI lineage: Bacteria > Bacillati > Actinomycetota > Actinomycetes > Propionibacteriales > Nocardioidaceae > Nocardioides > Nocardioides sp. NPDC057577. The sequence goes on from NZ_JBHVGB010000017.1 coordinate 40,561, forward strand.
GGAGGCCGTTGTCGACCATGACCGAGTTGGTGATCGTGCCGTAGATGCTGATCGGCGAGAAGCCACCGCCCTGGGCACCGTGCACGACGAACATGCCCATCATCAGCGGGTTGATCTTGTAACGGCCCGCGAACCCGAGCGCCACCGGTCCGATGATCGCGCAGGCCGCCGGGCTGGCGGCTCCCATGGCGGTCAGCAGCGCGGTCACGCCGAACATCACCCACGGGATCAGGGCGACCCTGCCGCCCACCGCGCGTACGGCACTGCTGACGATCAGATCGACCGTGCCGTTGTTCCTCGCGATCGCGAACAGATAGGTCACCCCTATCAGCGTCAGGATCAGGTCGGCGCTGACTCCGGCCAGGATCTCCTTCTCGTCGAGGTTCAGCGCGAACATCCCGACGAGCCACGCGGCTACGTACGCCAGCGCTCCCATGTTGATCGGCAGCAACGTGCCCGCCACGAACAAGGCGACCAGCGCGATGATCGCCACCCATTCCGGTCCCATCGGACTTCCCTTCTGTCTGGCCCCCGCCTGACACCGGATGTGACTCACATCACCACGGCTCAGTGGCCTAGCCAATAGGACAATGGGTCGAACGTCAATACCCTGTAGCCATGAGTGAGTCCGCGCGCTTTCCGCGTCCACTGCAGCGAACCCGCCTGTACGAGCAGGTCGCGGAGCAGATCACGGCCTGGATCTCGGAGAACGACCTGAAGTCCGGAGACCGCCTCCCGCCGGAGAGACAGCTCGCGACCAGCCTCGGCGTGAGCCGAGCGACCCTCAGCCAGGCCCTGGTCGCGCTCGAGGTGATCGGCGTCGTCGCGGTTCGCCACGGCGACGGCACGGTGCTGACCGACAAGCCGCGGGTCGAGCGCATCACCGATGCGATCCGGGCGCACGCGGAGCGGATCCCCGACGTCATCGAGGCGCGCGACGCACTGGAGACGAAGCTCGCCGCGCTGGCGGCACAGCGGCGTACGCAGGAGGACCTGGACCACATCGAGGCGGCCCTGAAGGCGATGGACGACGACATCGCAGGCGGCGGGCGCGGCGTCCACGGCGACGAGCTGTTCCACCGGGCGGTGACCCAGGCCGCCCACTCTCCCCTGCTCGAACAGATGATGTCCGAGATCAGCGAGCTGATCCGCGAGACCCGCATCGAGTCGCTCTCCCAGCCCGACCGCCCCAAGACCTCGCTCGCCGGCCATCAGAAGATCGCCGACGCGATCGTCGCCGGTGACGCCGAACGTGCCGCCGCGGCCATGCACGGCCACGTCATGCTGGTCAGCGACGTCGCTCTTCTGCGCGACGAATGACGGCACTCGACCAGCTCTTCGTGCTCGCCGCAGGTCTGGGTGCGGGCATCCTCACCTCCACCGTCGGCGTCGCCTCGCTGCTCAGCTTCCCCGTCCTGGTCGCGGTCGGTCTCCCGCCGGTCGTGGCCAACACGTCCAACACGGTCGGGATGACGCCGGCCGGACTCAGCGGCTCCTTCGGCTACCGGCGCGAGCTGGCCGAGCATCCGGGCGTGACCGCCGCCGTGCTGATCACTGCGGGCGGCGGCAGCATCGTCGGGTCGTTGCTGCTGCTGTGGTTGCCGGGCTCGGTCTTCGAGGCGGTCGTGCCGTGGCTGATCCTGGGGACCTGCGTACTCGTGGGGGTGCAGCCTAGGCTGAGCCGCTTCCTGCGCGAGCACGCCGCCGATCACGAGCCGCGGGAGCGGATCTCCGGTTTCACCTCGGTGTTCGCGACGCTGACGGGCGTCTACGGCGGCTACTTCGGTGCCGGGTCCGGGGTGATGATGATGGCCGTGCTCGGACTCGGGACCGATCTGGAGTTCCGTACGGTCAACGCGCTCAAGACGTTCGCGGTGATGGCATCGAACGTGGTCGCGACGGTGATCTTCGTGGCCATCGCAGACCTCGACTGGCGCGCCGTCGGCCTGCTCGCCGCCGGATCCGTCGTGGGCGGGTACGTCGGATCGCACATCGGCCGCCGGCTGCCGGCCACGGTGCTGCGCTCCTTGATCGTCGTCGTCGGGATCGGCGCCGCGACGCTCATGCTCGTGCGCTGAGCAACTTCAGCGTCAGAACGGCGGCTTTCCCGTCCCGGCGACGCGAAAGCGTCCCCAGGGGTCGATGTCGGAGAGCCGCCCCTCGGCCTCGCCGTGGTCGGTGTGGACGGTGACGCTCTGGCCGTTGCGTACGCCCTCGAGGGCTGTGCCGACGCGGCCGTACCAGTGGAAGTGGCCGTCGATCGGCTGGAAGACGCCGCGCAGCGCGACGTCGACCTCCCAGGTGCCGTGCTCGGACTCGAGACGGGCGGGGCCGTCGTAGAGGTGCTGGGGCTCGTGCTCGCTCATCGGGGGCTCTTTCGCAGTGGGGTGACGATCTCGGGGCGATCCAGGGCGCTCAGGTCGACGCCGTACTCGGCGGTGGTGCCCTCCAGCGCGTGCCAGACGAACTCGCTGAGATAGCGGGTGAAGGCGGCGCGCGACATGGTGCGCCGGTCGAGCCACCACTGGCCGGCGGACTCACCGATCCCGACGAGGCTGTGTGCCCACGGCTCGGCGCCGGCGGCGTCGACACCGAGGCGGCCGAAGGTGTCGCCGAGCAGGCGCGCGAAGGTGGCCGCGATGAGCTGCTTGCCGTGCGCGAGCGGGTCGGTGCCGCCGGTGTGCTGGCGCACCAGGAGCAGGTAGACGTTCGGGTGCTCGGCGATGGTCTCGACGTACGCCGCGACCCCCGCCTCGACCCGCTGGCGGGTCGACGCGGGTGCGAGCACCGCGTCGACGACCGCATCGAGGATCTGCCGCGCCGCCCACATCCCCACCGCGGCGTGCAGTTCGGCCTTGTCCGCGAAGTAGCGGTAGAGCACCGGCTTGCTGACACCGGCCTCGGCGGCGATGTCCGCGATCGACACCTCCGCCCCGGCCGAGTCGACGGCGCGAACGGCTGCCGCCACCAGCTCCGCCCGTCTGGTCTCGCGGTGGGCGTCCCAGCGCGAGGAGCGACCGTCGTCCTTGACCTTCCGTGTCATGTCCTGCACTCTAGCAACTACCTGTAACTCTTGGTAACACCTAGTTGGGAGAACCATGACCGTCGCCGACCCGACCTCCGACCGGCTCCTGCGCTCCACCGCGCGTCAGTCCTACGACCCGGAGGTCGACCTCGACTGGGACGCCGCGCCGGTCGAGGGACTGTGGTGGATGCAGCCCGAGCGCGTCTCCCTCTACGGCACGCCGACCTGGGACCGGCTCAGCCCGGAGCAGCAGATCGAGCTCTCCCGGCACGAGGTGGCCAGCATCATGAGCGTCGGCCTGTGGTTCGAGGTGTTGCTGATGCAGCTGCTGCTCCGGGAGGTCTACGGGGCGGACCCACGCACGGCGCGGACGCAGTACGCACTGACCGAGATCGGCGACGAGACCCGGCACTCGGTGATGTTCGGCCGGGCGATCGCGGCGATGGGAGCACCGGCGTACGGCCCCCGGCCCGCCGTCCTGCGCATCGGGAAGTTCGCCCCGCTGCTGCACGGAGCCAGCGTCTTCTCCGCGACGCTGGTCGGCGAGGAGCCGCTCGACCGGTGGCAGCGCGAGCTGATGAAGGACGAGCGCTGCCAGCCGCTGACCCGGATGGCCTCCCGCATCCACGTCACCGAGGAGGCCCGCCACGTCACCTTCGCCCGCGAGGAGCTCGCTGCGGCGATGTCGCAGAAGATGGGGCGTACGCAGCTCCGGCTGCACCAGAACCTCACCGCCCGCTCGGCCTATGTGATGGCGCGCTCGCTGGTCCACCCGGACTGCTACGCGGCCGTCGGCCTCGACCCGATGGCCGCCCGCCGCGAGGCGCTCGGTAACGAGCGCTACCGGGCGACCCTGGCGTGGATGGGCGAGAAGATGATGCCGTACCTCACCGAGCACGGGATGGTCTCGGAGAAGGACCGCAAGCTCTGGCGGGCCTCCTTCCTGGTGCCGCGCGACTGACGCGGCGCGTCAGACCACGGCGAGGCGGTCGACCAACAGCTCGATCCTGCGCTCGGCATCCTCCGGCAGCAGCCGCCTCGACCGGGTCAGGGTCGCCACCCCGTGCAGGGACGCCCAGAACACCTCGGTGAACAGCTCCGGGGCGACCCCGTCCCCCGCGACCTCGCCCAGCGTCTCCATCAGCGCCGCGAAGGCGTCCTTCAGCGGCTCCGGGGTGTCCTCCTGCGCGTACGCCAGGCCGCCGTCGAGCTGGAACAGGGCGTCGTAGACCGCCGGGTTGCGGTCGGCGAAGTCGAGATAGGCGCGAGCCAGGGCGGCGACGCGCTCGCGCGGGGTGCTCGCGGCGGCCGTCGCCGCCCGCATCGCCACGGCCATCTCGGAAGCGCCCTCGAGGGCGACGGCGCCGATGATCTCCCGCTTGCCGCGGAAGTGGCTGTAGAGGACGGGCTGGCTGTATTCGATCCGCTCGGCGAGCCGGCGGGTGGTCACCGCGTCCCAGCCCTGCTGCTCGGCGAGCTCGCGGGCGGTCGCCACGATCAGGCGCTCTCGGTCCGCTCGTTCTCGCTGCTTGCGCTCCTGTACCGACATGACCCGAATGCTAGCACTGCTAGACATTCGAGCAATAGCACTGCTAGCGTTGCACTCTGTCCTAGCGGTGCTAGATATCTGAAGGAGCATCATGTTCAGCACACTCGAGGTCCTCACCACCGTGGTCGTGGGCCTGATGGTGGGGGTCGAGTTCTCGGTCGCCTTCATCATGAGCCGGATCCTCAACGCGCTCCCCGAGGACGCCGGCCAGCTCGGCCACGCACACGGCGGCCGGATGCTCGGCGCCGTGATGCCGGTCTGGTACATCGGGTCGCTCGTGCTCGTCGGCATCTGGGCCATCGCCGGGTGGCGAGACCACGGCACCGCCCTCGTCGTCACAGCGGGCGCGCTGCTGGCCCTCAGCGTGGTCATGTCGGTGCTGCTGCTCGTCCCGATCAACAACCGGAACAAGGCCTGGACCCCCGAGAACCGGCCCGACGACTGGAAGACGCAGCTGGGTCGCTGGGAACGCTGGCACTACCTCCGCGTCGCCGTCATCGTCGCCGCCTTCGCCCTGCTGGTCACCGCCCTCATCTGAGCCCTCAGACGAACCCCACAAGGAGAAGCACCATGTCGCTGAAGAACGTCAACACCGTCCTCGCCACCGTCATCACCCTGTTCGCCTTCTACCTCGCCTTCTCGTTCATCGTGATTCCCGAGGTATCGGCTCCCGGGGTCGGCCTGCCGACCTGGCCCGAGGGCGACGGCGGCGGATTCCTCGTCATGAAGGGCATCCGCGAGCTCTCGATGGGCCTGATCACCGCGATCCTGCTGGTGACCGGTCATCGCCGTGCCCTGGGCCTGGTCCTGCTGATGGAGGCCGTCGCCCCGTTCGGCGACATGATCAACGTGCTGACCCACCACGGCACCGTCGCCGCTGCGCTCGGCATCCACGGACTCACCGCGGTCCTGATCGCGGTCAGCGGCCTGCTGCTCCTCCGGGAAACCCGCAGCCCCGACGCGACCGCAACGCGGGCGCCCGCCGAGCAGCACCCGGTCGCCTGATGGACCGTCAGCGGAAGGCGGACTCCCCCGTGAGCGCCTGGCCGATGATGAGCTGATGGACCTCGCTGGTGCCCTCGTACGTCAGCACGGACTCGAGGTTGTTGGCGTGACGCAGGATCGGGTATTCGAGCGTGACGCCGGCGGCCGCCAGGATGGTGCGGCACTCGCGGGCGATCGCGATGGCCTCGCGGACGTTGTTGAGCTTGCCCAGCGAGATCTGCTCCGAGCGCAGGGTGCCCTCGTCCTTCAGCCGGCCCAGGTGCAGCGCGAGCAGCATCGCCTTGCCGAGCTCCAAGGTCATGTCGGCGAGCTTGGTCTGAGTGATCTGGTAGCCGGCGAGCGGCTTGTCGTAGATCTCGCGGGAGGCGGCGTACGCGATGGCGGACTCGAGGCAGTCGCGGGCCGCACCCACGGCGCCGAAGACGATGCCGAAGCGGGCCTCGTTGAGGCAGGACAGCGGACCCTTCAGACCTCTGACCTCGGGGAACGCGGCGGAGGCCGGCAGCCGCACCGAGCCCAGGACGATCTCGCCGGTGACCGAGGCACGCAGCGAGAGCTTCTGCTTGATCACTGGCGCGGAGAAGCCGGGGGTGTCGGTGGGGACCACGAAGCCACGGATGCCCTTGCCGTCCTCGCCCTCGTCGGTCTGGGCCCAGACGACGGCGACGTCGGCGACCGGGGCGTTGGTGATCCACATCTTGGTGCCGGTGAGCACCCAGTCGTCACCGTCCCGCCGCGCCCGCGTACGCATCCCGGCCGGGTTGGACCCGAAGTCCGGCTCGGTCAGGCCGAAGCACCCGATCGCCTCGCCGGCCGCCATCCGCGGCAGCCACTCCTGCTTCTGCTCCTCACTCCCCCACTTCCAGATCGCGAACATCGCCAGCGACCCCTGCACCGAGACCAGGGAGCGGATCCCCGAGTCGGCCGCCTCGAGCTCCAGGCAGGCCAGGCCGTACGCCGTGGCACTGGTGCCCGCGCAGCCGTAGCCCTCCAGGTGCATCCCGAGGACGCCGAGCTTGCCGAGCTCGGGAGCCAGCTCCTTGACCGGGACCGAGCCGGCCTCGAACCAGTCGGCGAGGTGCGGCTTGATCTCCTTCTCCGCGAAGGATTTGACCGTGTCGCGGATCGCGCGGTCCTCGTCGCCGATGAGTGCCTCGGTGCCGAAGAGCTCGAGCGGGGTCTGGGGCATGGGGTCTCCTTGGGGTCGAGAGAGGGCGCTGTCGATTGTGTCATCCGTCACCGGAAGTCGTTTGAACCGTTCGGCGCAGCGCTCCGTAGTAGGGGTGAAGGCCGGCATCGGGTCGGCCTCCAGGCGAGAGGAAACGGCGTGCGGACACGTACGAAAGCAGCAGTCGGGATCGGTGCGGCAGTGATCGTGGTCGGAGGCGTCGCGGCGATCTTCGGACCCGGCTGGTACGCGGACCGGGCCGAGGAAGCGGCCGCGGACGCGCCCAGCCTCAGCGCCTCGGCGGCGCCCGCGGACACGGCCGACAGCGCCGGGACCTGGACCGTCTCCGACGGCTCCTACGCCGGCTACCGCCTCGACGAGGTGCTGCAGGGCGAGGACGTCACCGTCACCGGCCGCACCGAGGACGTGACCGGGCAGGTCACCATCGCCGGGAGCGAGGTCACCGAGGCGAGCATCGAGGTGAAGGTCGCCACCATCGCCACCGACTCCGACAACCGCGACGGCTACTTCCGCGACAACGCGGTCGAGGCCGAGAAGTTCCCGACCGCCACCTTCGAGCTGACCGAGCCCGCCGCCCTCGCGGAGGGCGCGACCGAGGTCGAGCTGGTCGGCGACCTCACCGTGCACGGCGAGACGAAGTCGGTGACCGTGGACGCCGAGGTCGGCGGCGACGGCGCCAGCGCCCTCCAGGTCGTCGGGAGCGTGCCGGTCACCTTCGCCGACTTCGGCATCGAAGCGCCCAATCTCGGGTTCGTGAAGGTGGAGGACACCGGCACGGTCGAGTTCTCGCTCGAGCTCACCAAGAGCTGATCTGGGATCCTGGGTGCGTGCGAGGAGGTGACATGGGTGCGGAGGACGAGCTGCTCGTAGCGGTGCACGACGCCCACTCGGACGCGCTCTACCGCTACGTCGTACGCCGCACCGGTGACGCCGAGGAGGCGCGCGACGTGGTCCAGGAGACGCTGTTGCGCGCCTGGCGCAACCCGGAGGTGCTGCAGCGGCCCGACGAGGGCGTACGCGCCTGGCTCTTCACCACCGCCCGCAACCTCGTCATCGACGACCTGCGCAGCGCGCGCCGGAAGCGGGAGTACACCGCCGAGTCGCCACCCGAGCAGAGCCGGGCCGACCAGACCCAGGCGGTGCTCGACTCCTGGGTCGTCGCCGATGCGCTGCTCGCCCTCTCCCGCGAGCACCGGGCGGTGGTGGTCGGGGCTTACTACGGCGGCCGGTCGGTCGCCGAGCTCGCCCATGAGCTCGACATCCCGCCCGGCACGGTCAAGTCCCGGCTGCACTACGGTCTGCGAGCACTGCGCCTCGCCCTGCAAGAGAAGGGGGTCACCTCATGAACGACGAACCGGACGCCTCCGGACACGAGACGTACGCCGACTGGGATGCGTCCTACGTGCTCGGCGCGCTGAGCCCGAGCGAGCGGCGGGCCTACGAGCGACACCTGACCGGCTGTGGCGTGTGCCGCGGCGCCGTCGCCGAGCTCGCCGGCATGCCCGGGCTGCTCGGCGCGCTCTCGCGCGAGGAGGCCGAGGACCTGCTCGAGGAGACTGCCGCGGAGGCGGCGACGCCGCCGCTGGCAGAGCTGGCCGGGGCCGTACGCAGGTCGCGGCGGCGACGCCGGGCATTCGCGGTCGCGGCCGCAGCCGTCCTTCTCGCGGGCGGTACGGCGATCGGTGGCCTGCTGCTCGGTCGTGACGGCACCCAGCAGCCTGCCGCGGCCCCCTCGACCTCTGCGGGTGCGAACGCACGCACGGTCGATCTGCGGCCCGTGGGCAGCGTCGACATGTGGGCCCAGCTCGTCGTCACCCCGACGTCCTGGGGCACCAAGCTCAACTGGAGCTGCCACTACCCGCCCCAGCCCGGGAAGAGCCCGCCGGCGCCGTCGGACTACCAGGGTGAGCCCGTGACGTACGACCTGGTGCTGGTCGGCCGCGACGGGTCGCGCACGGTCGCCGGGTCGTGGACCTGGTCGGGTGGGGAGACGCTCGGGCTGGACGCCTCCTCCGCGGTGCCGATCACCGACGTCGAGCGGGTCGAGATCACCCTCGACGGCAAGGACACCGCGGTCGCGGCGGCCTCGCTCACCTGACCTCCTGAGCTCCTAGAGCCCGAGCTCGGAGACGGTCTTCTGCCGCATCTCGACCTTGCGGACCTTGCCGGTCACGGTCATGGGGAACTCCTCGACGACCAGGACGTAGCGCGGGATCTTGTAGTGGGCGAGCTTGCCGGTCGCGTACGCCTTCAGGGTCTCGGCCGTCATTCGCTCCGCGCCGGGGCGCAGCCGGACCCACGCGCAGAGCTCTTCGCCGTAGGTCTCGTCGGGGACACCGATGACCTGGACGTCCTCGATGTCGGGGTGGGCGTAGAGGAACTCCTCGATCTCGCGGGGATAGATGTTCTCGCCGCCGCGGATGACCATGTCCTTGATCCGGCCCACGATGCTGCAGTAGCCGTCGGGGTTCATCACGGCGAGGTCGCCGGTGTGCATCCAGCCCTCCGCGTCGATCGCCGCGCCGGTCTTCTCCTCGTCCGCCCAGTAGCCGAGCATCACCGAGTAGCCGCGGGTCTGGAACTCGCCGGCCTCGCCCCTGGGCAGCACCGTGCCGGTGGTCGGATCGACGACGCGCACCTCGACGTGCGGGTGCACCCGGCCGACGGTGGCGGTGCGGTGCTCGAGGTCGTCGTCCCTCCGGGTCTGGGTCGAGACCGGCGAGGTCTCGGTCATCCCGTAGGCGATCGAGACCTCGCTCATGTGCATCTCGTTGACGCACCGCTTCATCACCTCGACCGGGCACGGGCTGCCCGCCATGATCCCGGTGCGCAGCGTGCTGAGGTCGAAGATGGCGAAGTCGGGGTGAGACTGCATCGCGATGAACATGGTGGGTACGCCGTAGACGGCGGTGCAGCGCTCGTCCTGGACCGCCGCCAAGGTGGCCGCCGGGTCGAAAGCCGGGCCCGGGATCACCATCGTGGCTCCGTGGGTGATGCAGCCCAGGTTGCCCATCACCATCCCGAAGCAGTGGTAGAACGGCACCGGGATCGCCAGCCGGTCGTGCTCGGTGAAGCCGATCGTCTCGGTGGTGAAGTAGCCGTTGTTGAGGATGTTGCGGTGGCTCAGCGTCGCGCCCTTGGGATAGCCGGTGGTGCCCGAGGTGTACTGGATGTTGATCGGGTCCCCGGGGCTCAGCTCGTAGGTCACCTGGTCGGCCAGCCGCTCCCCGCTCCCGGACTCGAGGAGAGCCGTCCACTCGGGGTCGCCGATGAAGACGGTCTGCTCGAGGTCGGGGCAGTCGCCGCGCACCTCGGCGACCATCGAGCGGTAGTCGGAGGTCTTGAACGCGGGCGCGGAGACGAGCAGCCTGATGCCCGACTGGGTCAAGGCGTACGCCAGCTCGTGGGTGCGGTAGGCCGGGTTGATGTTCACCAGGATCGCGCCGATCTTCGCGGTCGCCACCTGGGTCAGCGTCCACTCCGCGCAGTTGGGCGCCCAGATGCCGACCCGGTCGCCCTTCGCGATCCCGGCCTTGCGAAGCCCGACGGCCAGCGCTTCCACGTCGCGGCTCAGCTCGGCGTACGTCCAGCTCCTTCGACCCGAGCCCAGATCGACAAGAGCCTCCCGGTCGCCGAACCGTGCGACAGTTCGGTCGAAGCTGGCCCCGATCGTCTCCTCCAGCAGCGGGGTGGTGGTCTCTCCGGCAGCGTAGGAATCCGTCATGAGTCCAGTGTGACCTGAGTCACGCGTGGGTTCAAAGGGTCTGCTGAGGGTCTCAGGGGTTCGTGATCAGCTCCGCGGCCCGCTCGCCGATCAGGATCGACGGCGCGTTGGTGTGGCCGCGCACGATCCGGGGCATGACGGAAGCGTCGGCGACCCGGAGGCCTTCGACGCCGCGTACGCGCAGCCGGGGGTCGACCACGCTGGCCTCGTCGGTGCCCATCCGGCAGGTGCCGGTCGGGTGGTAGAGCGTGTGCGCGTGGCGTGTCAGGAGCGCGTCGGCGACCTCCTCCGCGGAGGAGTCCACCGGGACATCGGGGCGCAGGAACCTGCCGAGGAACGGCTTGAGCGCGGGCTGGGAGGCGATCTCCAGCGCCACCCGGACACCCTCGACCATGGCCGCGCGGTCCCTGCCGTCGGGATCGGACAGGTAGCGCGGGTCGATGACCGCCTTGGCAGCCGGGTCCTTGGAGGCGAGCGTGACCTGGCCGCGGCTGGCCGGGTCGACGAGGATCGGGCCGGCGACGACGGCCTCCCCCACGAACGGCACCAGACCCTCGTCGAAGAAGCCGACCGGGGCGAAGATCATCTCGATGTCAGGCGCCTCCAGGTCAGGGCGCGAGCGGATGAATCCGTACGCCTCGCCCACGTTGGAGGTGAGCATCCCGCGCCTGCGCAGCAGGTAGTTGAGCAGCTGACGCGCCGACTCCGCCGTCGCCAGGGAACCCTGCTCCACCTCCCAGCCGATGCCGGCGACGAGGTGGTCGGCGAGGTTCTCCCCCACCTCCTTCGCGTCGCGGACGACATCGATGCCGAGGTCCTTCAGCTGCGCCGCAGGTCCGATCCCGGAGAGCATCAGCAGCTGCGGGGTGTTGATCGCGCCGCCGGAGAGGATCACCTCGCGCCGGGCGGTGATGGTCGTCCGCTCTCCGTCGACGACGGCCTCGACCCCAGTCGCGCGGGTGCCGTCGAAGGTCACTCGAGACACCAGGGCGCCGGTCACCACGTTCAGGTTGGCGCGCCTCGCGGCGGGCTTGAGGTAGGCCGCCGCCGTGCTCCACCGGGAGCCACGGCGCTGGGTGACCATGGTCTCGACGTACGCCTCGGGGTTGGGGCCGTTGGCCCGTCCCCGCCGGTAGCCGGCCTGCTCGGCGGCCTGGAGGAAGGACTCGGTGTAGGGACGGGGGCTCCGTTGCCGCTCGACACGGATCGGACCGCCGATGCCGTCGAGCGCGGTGGCGTCCTCGACGTCCTCGAGCTTCGCGTACGTCTTCTTGACGGTCTCCCAGCCCCACTCGGGTCCGGCGGCCGCGCCCCACTCCTCGTAGTCGGCCTGGAGGCCCTTGACCCACATCATCGCGTTCATCGAGGACGAGCCGCCGAGCATCCGGCCGCGCGGCCAGTAGATCCGCCGGCCGCCGAGCTCGGGCTGGGGCTCGGTGGAGTAGTCCCAGTCGTGCTCGGTCCGGAAGAGCTTCGAGAACGCCGCCGGGATGTGGATGTTCATGCTCTTGTCGCGCGGCCCGGCCTCGAGCAGCGTCACCTGGACGCTCGGGTCCTCGCTGAGCCTCGCCGCGAGCACCGCCCCCGAGGAGCCGGCCCCCACCACCACGTAGTCGCTGGTCAGTTCCTGGCTCATACCGGATCTCCTTCGTCAGCGTTGACGGGCGTTCGAAGGCTACCGCTGTGAAGGTGCGGTTGGGGAGGAGTCGAGCGAGTCGAGATCAGCTCAGTCGGCGAGGAAGGCGCCCAGGGCGTAGGCGGGGTGGCGGTCGAGGTTGTGGCGGCCGCGGTCGTAGCGGCGGGTGGTGCGGGGGTCGGCGTGGCCGGCGGCGTCCTGGACGTCCTCGAGAGGTACGCCGGCCTCGCGGGCCAGGGTGACGAAGGTGTGGCGGAGGCTGTGCGGGGAGAGCTTGTCGCCGTGCTCGATGCCGGCCGAAGTGCCGAGCCTGCGGATCAGGCGGAACGCCTCGGAGCGGTGCCAGCGGTTTCCGGTGCTGGTGGCGAAGACCGGGCCGTCGGCTCGTGGGTCGAGGTAGGCGTCGAGGGCCTGTGAGGTCGCCGGGTTGAGGACGACGTCGCGCCGGGCGCCGCCCTTGCGGGTGATCGTCAGGATGCGGTGGCCGCGGGAGTGGCTGAGGTCTGTGACATCGGCGCCCAGCGCCTCGGAGATGCGCAGCCCGTCGTGGAGCAGGAGGGTCACCAGCGCGGCGGCACGGCTGGAGTGCTCGCGGGCGGCGGCGAGGAAGGCGCGCGCCTCTCCCCTGTCCATGCCCAGGGTCTGGGAGTCGTTGCTGGTCCTGGGGCGCTTGATGTGCTCGGCCGGTGAGGCGCTCAGGACGTCCTCCGCCACGCCGTAGCGGTAGAAGCCGGCGATCGCCGACAGTCGTCGGGCGATCGTCGCCGGGCTCCGCCGCGTCTCCAGATGGCGGGCATAGCCGTCGACCATGGCCCGGTTGGCGGCGAGCGGGTCGATCTCCAGGGCGGCGCACCAGCCGAACCAGTCGGCGAGGTCTCGCCCGTACGCCGCGCGGGTGTGGCCCGCGTAGGAGAGCAGGAACCGTCTGGCGAGAGCCTCGGCACGTTTTTCGCGGGGCAGGTCCCGAAGCTCGTCGAGGAACAGCTCTCTGACGGATTCCGTCACGGAGAGGTCTGCGGAGGGGGTCTGCTGACGGGGTTCGAGCTCGCTCACGCCACACATCATAATGCCGGTTATGTTGGGTGTCGCGTGGGGATCTCATTTCGGCGTTGTTTTGTATTCGTTCCGTCTTTCGTCACGCTATGCTGACGTAATGACGGAAACGATTGCTGTCGACGAGAAGCTCTGCCGCTTCCCCGGCTGCCCGATGGCCGCGGCGGCCTCGGAGAGCGGAAGCGGCCGCCCGCCGGAGTACTGTGACGATCCAGCCCACAACCGAGCCGCGGCCTGGCGCGAGCGGAAGCGCCTGCAGCGGCTCGCCGAGACCCGGGATCCCGGTGAGACCGCTCGACCCGTGCAGGCCGCCCAGCAGCGGGCGGCGGAGATCACCACCCAGCTGACCCAGCTCGCCGACCGGTTCCTCGACCAGCTCCCGAAGGCCCTCGAGGAGCTGCGTACGCTCGGCGACCTGACCGCTGCCGAGGCCCAGATCGCCACGGTGCAGAGCGAGGCCCAGGAGCAGATCGCCGCCGCGAGCGCCCGTGCCGTGCGCGCCGAGCACGCGCAGCGGACCGCCGAGGCGGAGCGCGAGGAGGCAGACGCGGCTGCCGCGGAGGCGCTGGAGGAGTCCGAGCGCTCGGCCGAGATCCTGCGGGAGGCGCTGGCGGCCACGACCGCGGCCGAGGAGTCCCGTCAGGCCGCCCAGGCGGCACTGGAGAGAGTCGAGTCCGATGCGGCTGCCGCGGCGAAGACCGCATCCGCGACGATCACTGCGCTGGAGAAGCGCGTCGATGAGACCACCTCGGCGCGCGATGCCTTGGACGAGAAGCTCGACAAGCTGCAGTCCGAGCACACCTCGGCCGTGCAGCGCCGACGGAGCGAGACCGCGCGCGCGGACCACGCCGAGAAGGCGACGGCGCGGCTGCAGGAGCAGCTGATCGCGGAGAAGAAGGCCGCCGAGAAGGCGGCGGCGAGCGCGGAGGCGACGATCTCCGGGCTGCGTACGCAGCACGACGCCGCCCGCGAGCAGATCGACGCCCTGCGGGAGCAGGTGGCCGACCTCCGCGGGAGCGAGGCCGCGGCGAAGGCGGATCGCGATGCCACCCGCGCCGAGCTGGACCGCGAACGCACCCATGCGAGCGAACGGCTCGAGGATCTGCGGGCGGCGCACCAGGCCCAGGTCGCCCAGCTGGTGGAACAGATCGAGCGGCGTACGGCGTCACCCGACGTCCCCGATGACGGTGCGTGACACGCGGGCCCCAGTTGGAGGAGAACGGACCACATCCGCTACTGTTCTTCTCGCAAGCGGACGTAGCTCAGTTGGTAGAGCGCAACCTTGCCAAGGTTGAGGTCGCGAGTTCGAGCCTCGTCGTCCGCTCGATAGTGGGGGATCATCCCGAGACCCTTGCTGCAC
>NZ_JBHVGB010000018.1:0-54358 GCF_042801335.1 Nocardioides sp. NPDC057577
GCACCCATGCCGCGCGCGCCTCCGGTGATGATGACGACCTTGTCGTCGAGCGTTCCCATCGTAGGTTTCCTCCGGTCGATCATTCGTAGGTGACGCGTACGTCGTCGGTGAGCGGGACGGCCTGGCAGGCCAGCGTGTAGCCGTCCTCCAGGTCCTCGCGGCCGAGCACGGTGTTGCGCAGCAGCTTCACCTCGCCGTCCAGGACCAGGCAGGTGCACGCGCTGCAGGAGCCCTCCCGGCAGGAGTACGGAGCCTCGAGCCCGGCTGCGAGCAGGACGTCGAGCAACGGGGTCTCCCGCTGCCAGCCGAGCGTGCGGGTCTCGCCGTCGAGGGTGACCTCGACGGTCGGCTCGCCCTCGACGACCTCACCGCCGGAGGTGCCGGGCGAGGGTGCCGCGAACGGATCTCCCTCGAGCGATAGGAACCGCTCCACGTGGACCGCGCTGCGGGGCAGGCCGGCCTCGGCGAGCGCCTGCTCGGCGAGCGCCATGAACCGCTCCGGCCCGCAGACGAAGACCTCGCGCTCGGGATGGGGTCCGGCCCAGGCGGCGAGGTCGGCGGCACTCGGCAGGCCACGGTCGCTCTCCAGCCAGTGGGTCACCACGACCCGGTCGGGATGCCGGGCGGCGAGCTCGTCGAGCTCGGCACGGAAGATCACCGACTCCGGGTCGCGGTTGGCGTAGAACAGCGCCACCCGCGCGTCGCCGCGCAGGGCCGCCTTGAGGATCGACATCACCGGGGTGATGCCGCTGCCGCCGGCGACCAGGAGCAGGTCACCGTGGGAGGCGGCCGGGGTGAACACTCCCGACGGCGGCAGGACCTCGAGCTCGGCGCCGGCCTCGACCTGGTCGCAGAGCCAGTTGGAGCCGCGCCCGTCGACGACCCGCTTCACGGTCACCTTCATCGGCTCACCGCCGCCGGGGTCGCTGGCCAGCGAGTAGCAGCGGGCCAGGTCGCCCTCGGCGTGCGGCACCCGCACGGTCAGGAACTGCCCGGGCAGGTAGGCGAACCGGTCGGCCGCCTCGGTCGGCGCCTCGAGGACGATCGACCGGGCGTCGGCGGTCTCCTCGATCACGTCGACGACGCGCAGCCTCACGGACATGGCGAGCTCACCTCTCCCCGGCAGCGTGCCGGGCGGCGACGTACCCGAAGACCATGGCCGGCCCGATGGTGGCGCCGGCGCCGGCGTAGTCGTTGCCCATGACGGAGGCGGCAGCGTTGCCGGTGGCGTACAGGCCCTGGATCGTCGCGCCGGAGGCGTCGAGGACGCGGGCGTGCTCGTCGGTCAGCAGACCACCCTTGGTGCCGAGGTCGCCGGCCTCGATCCGCACCGCGAGGTAGGGGCCCTCGGCGACCGTGCCGAGCACGGGGTTCGGCAGGGTCGGGTCGCCGTAGTAGCGGTCGTAGGCGCTCTCGCCGCGGCCGAAGTCGTCGTCGCGGCCGGTCGGGACCATCGCGTTGTAGCGGGCCACCGTCGCCTCCAGGGTCCCGGCGGGGACACCGATCGCCTCGGCCAGACCGGCGATGGTGTCGGCGCGGTGGGCCAGTCCGGCCTCGTACCAGGTCTCGGGGAAGTCCTTGCCCGGGATGACCGCGCCGAACGGGTAGCGGCGGCGGGCGGTCTGGTCCATCACGAACCACAGGTAGGGGTGGCCGCCCTCGATCTGGGCGTGCACGAAGGTGACGTACGGCGAGGCCTCGTTGGCGAACCGCTCACCCTGCGGGGTGACGATCAGCGAGTTGGGGATGGAGCGCTCCGCGACCAGCGCGTGCACCTTGCCGTCGGGGCGACGGATCGAGGGCATCCACCAGGCGTCGTCCATCAGGTCGACGGCCGCGCCCACGGCCTGACCGGCCGTGATGCCGTCGCCGGTGTTGGACTCTGCCCCGCCGGACACGTCGTCGCGGCCGACCTCGGGCAGGTGCTCCTTGCGCATGGTCTCGTTGTGGTCGAAGCCGCCGGAGGCGATCACGACGCCCTTGCGGGCCCGGACACGTACGGCGTCGCCGTCGTGCCGGACGACCGCGCCGACGACGGTCCCCTTCTCGTCGCGGACCAGGTCGAGCAGCGGCGAGTCCAGCCAGACCGGTACGCCGGCGTCGACCAGGCTCGCCCGCAGCCGGGCCACCAGCGACTGGCCGAGGGAGACCATCCGACGACGGCGCAGGCGGTCGAGCGCGCCCTGGACACCGAGCCGGAAGGCCGTCCGCCGCCCGAGCCAGGTGCGGGTCAGCATGTTGAGCTTCACGTAGTCGGCCGAGGTGATCACCAGCCCGCCGGGCACCTTCATGCTGCTGCCCCGCAGCGTCTCGGCGAGGTCGCCCAGGAGATCCAGGTCGAAGGGCGGGCACTCCACGGAGCGGCCCTCGGGACGACCGCCCGGAGCCTCGGGGTGGTAGTCGGCGTAGCCGGGGCACCAGGAGAACTCCAGGTGCCGGGTGCGGGCGCCGAACATCTCGAACATCGCGGGACCGTGCTCGACGTACGCCGCCAGCCGGCTGCGCGGGATGCGGCCCTCGGTGATGTGCTCGAGGTACTCGATGACCCGCTGCGGCGGGTCGGTCACGCCGGCCTTCGTGACGGCCGGGTTGTTGGGCACCCAGATCCCGCCGCCCGAGAGTGCGGTGGTGCCGCCGTAGACCGGCGCCTTCTCGACCAGCAGCGTCTCCAGGCCCTCGAGGGCACCGGTGAGCGCGGCCGTCATGCCGCCCGCGCCGCTGCCCACGACCAGCACGTCGACCTCGTGGGACCAGCCTGGCGTCATGTTTCCTCCTGCGTTTCGGGTGCGAAACCCCAAGGAACCGCGTGAACCGGCTCCGTGGTGAGGAAGTCCCACCCAGCGAAACCTCCGTCCTGGTTCCGGTCAGCGGGACCTCGGTGCCGCGGCCGTCCGGCCCTCCCTAGCGTCCCGACGACCAGCACCTCGCAGGTCACCCGGCAGGAGGAAGTCCATGACGGACGTACGCATCCAGGAATCCCGTGGCGTCGCACAGCTGACCGAGGCCATCGCCGAGGCGGAGCGGATCGTGCGCTCGGCCCCGCACGTCGACGACGAGCGCGATCTGGCCGAGGGGCTCGACTACCTGGCCGGGCTGGTCAAGGTGGCGCTGGGCAGCGCCTGGGCCGGCGACCCGGAGGATCCGTACTTCGCCCGGCCCTCGACGCCGTGGACCAAGATGGGTCTGGACAACCCGGACACGCTCTACTTCGCCGCCCAGATCACCGGCGATGCGGAGTACGTCGTGACCGGCACCCGCGGCACCTGCGCGGACCTGGTCTTCCAGGTGCTCGGTGGCTCGCACGCCGGCAGCACCGCCCCCGCCAGCCACCTCGCCTTCGACGACCGGGACTTCCCGGTCTCCCCCGACGGCGGCTTCGAGCTCCGCTTCGGTCCGCCGCGGGACGACGCCGGCCCCGGCTACTTCACGCTGGCACCCGACTCGTCCCGGCTGTTGGTTCGGCAGACGTTCAGCGACTGGGCCGGCGAGCAGGCAGGCACGCTGCGGGTGCAGCGGGCCGACCGGATCGGCGCACCCGCCCGGCCGCTCACCCTGGAGACCGTGGAGTCCCGCTACGCGCGGGCCGGCCGGACCCTGGTCGGCTACGCCCGCACCTTCCTGGAGTTCGTCGAGCTCTTCTATCTCGACCAGCCGGTCAACACGATGTACGCCCCCAAGTCCACCCCCGGTGGCCTGACCAGCCAGTTCAGCTCGGCCGGCCACTACGACCTGCGGGCGGACGAGGCGCTGGTCGTCACCGTGCCCGCCTCCGGGATGCCCTACCAGGGGATGCAGCTCGGTAGCCGGTGGTACGTCTCCCTCGACTACGCCAACCACCAGACCAGCCTCACCACCGCCCAGGCGCACGTCGACCCCGACGGCAAGATCCGGTTCGTCATCAGCCACCGCGACCCCGGCCTGGCCAACTGGCTGGAGACCACCGGCCATGAGCGGGGCTATCTGCAGATCCGCTGGCAGCGCGTCGACCGGCCGCTCACCGAGGCCGACGGCCCGGCCACCGAGGTGGTGCCCTTCGCGAGCCTCCCCGAGCGGCTCCCCTTCCACGACGGTCAGCGGGTCACGCCGCAGCAGTGGTCCCGGCGCATCGCCGACCGTCAGGCCGCCGTCGCCGACCGGATGCTGTCATGAGTTCCCCGGTCTCCGGGGTGCTCGCCGGCAAGGTCGTCCTGGTCGCCGGCGTGGGTCCCGGGCTCGGTCGGGCGCTGGCCGAGCGTAGCGCCGCCGCCGCCGGGGCGGACCTGGTGCTCGCCTCGCGGAGCGCGGTACGCCTCGAGGAGCTTGCCGGGGAGCTGGGCACAACCGGGAACCGGGTGCTCGCGGTGCCCACCGACCTGACCGACCCGGCCGCGGTGGCCGCGCTGGTGGAGGCCACCCTCGCCGAGCACGGGCGGCTGGACGCGGTGCTGCACAACGCCTACCACGCACCCTCGCGCGAGCCGCTGCTCGACACAGGCCTGGACACCGTCCGCGCGGAGCTCGAGTCGCCGCTGATGGCCCTGGAGCTGGTACGCCGCTGCGCGCCCGCCCTGGCCGCGTCCCGAGGTGCGGTCGTGGTGATGAACTCGATGATCATCCGCAACCGGCTGCCCGGGTTCGGGGCGTACCGGATGACGAAGTCGAGCCTGCTCGCGCTTGCCCGGAGCCTCTCGATCGAGCTCGGGCCGCAGGGGGTCCGGGTCAACTCCGTGGCGCCGGGCTACATCTGGGCCGACGCCGTGCGCGACTCGTTCGCCAAGGCGGCCCGCGAACGGGGCACCACGCCGGACGCGATCCACGACGAGATCGCCGGCGGGACCGACCTGCGGCGCCTGCCCCGCCCCGACGAGATCGCCGACGCAGCGCTCTTCCTCGCCTCCGACCTGGCCCGGGCCGTCACCGGGCAGTGCCTCGACGTCACCGCCGGCGCCACCCACCACTGACCCCATCGCTGACCCGGGAGGAACCATGTCCGTCCCCATTTCGACGCTCGCCGAGCAGCTCCACGAGCGTGCCGTCGCGCGCACCGGCCTGGCCGACTTCGGCGACGCCGACCTCCATGAGCCCCTCGCCGTGCTGCTCGAGGCCTACACGGCCGAGGCCGGTCTCACCGAGGCCGGCTGGGCGAAGATCACCGAGACGCTGGTCCAGTCACTCGCCTCCCGGCTGCGCACCGAGGCCGCCTGGCGCTCGCACCCCGGACACGTCGCGACGCCGGTGGCGCGGCCGGTGTTCGTGACCGGTCTGCCGCGCTCCGGCACCACGGCCCTGCACCGGCTGCTGTGCGTCGACCCGGCCCACCAAGGACTGGAGATGTGGCTCGCGGCCGCGCCCCAGCCGCGTCCCGCCCGTGAGGAATGGCCGGCGAACCTCGACTTCGGCACGATGCAGGCGGCCATCGACCGGCGCAACGCCGCCGTCCCCGGCCTCAAGGGGATGCACTTCATGTCGCCCGACGCCGTCGAGGAGTGCTGGTGGCTGGAGCGGCAGGGCCTGCGCTCGCTCGCGTTCCCGAGCGTCGCGCACCTGCCGGCGTACACGCGCTGGCTGGCCGGACAGGACCAGACCGGGACGTACGCCCGGCACCGGCGCATCCTCCAGCTCATCGCCATGACGAGCCCGGAGCGGCGCTGGGTGCTGAAGAACCCGGGCCACCTCTTCTCGCTGGACGCGCTGCTCGCGGTCTACCCCGACGCGCTCGTCGTGCAGACCCATCGGGACCCGCGCTCCGTGATCGCCTCGGTGAGCAGCCTGACCTCCCGCACCTCCCGCGGTCACTCCGACGTCTTCACCCCGCCCGTCGTCGGGCGCGACAGCCTCGAGCTGTGGGCCGGTGCGACCGAGCGGTTCCTCGCCGAGCGCGCCCGGCACGATCCCGGTCGATTCGTGGACGTGCACTACGACGAGTTCGTCGCCGACCCGGTCGGCACCGTCGCCCGGGTCTACGCCGCCCTCGGGACGCCGTTCGACGAGTCGGTGCGCGCGGCCGTGGTCGCGGCCGACGACGTCAGCCGTCGGGGCGAGCGCCGGCCCGACCACCGTTACTCGCTGGCGGAGTTCGGACTGAGCGAGGACGAGGTGGCCGAGCGTTTCTCGGCCTACCTCGCCGCTCACCCGGTCCGCTGAGGGCGCTCGGTCAGAACCGGGAGATGACGTCGTCGGCGAAGCGACGTACGGACTCCAGCCGGGTCGCCCGGTCGGCGAGCCCGTGCCCGAAGAACCGCCACGGCGCGAGATAGACGTCGGTGACGCCGGCCGCCGCCAGCTGCCGGAAGCCGTCGACGTCGGTGACGCCGACCGGTGAGGCCCAGACGGCGAAGTCCTCCTCGTCGCGGCCGTGGTCGCGGCGCAGCACGTGGAGCCGGGCGATCGCCCGCTCCAGGTCGGCGTAGGGCACGTTGGCCGCGATCCAGCCGTCGCCGAGCCGCGCCGCCCGGCGCAGGGCGGCGTCGCTGTGTCCCCCGACGAGGATCGGCACCGGGGTGACCGGGGCGGGTGCGACCATCAGCCGGTCGAAGTCGTGGTGCGTGCCGTGGTGCTCCACCCAGCGCGGTCCGCCCCCGCAGATCAGCCGCAGGATCTCGATCGCATCGTCGCTGCGAGCGCCCCGCGTACGCATCTCGGTTCCCGTGAACCGGAACTCCTCGGGGATCCAGGACATCCCGACGCCGAGCGACACCCGGTCCCCCGACAGCACGGCCAGCGAGGCGACCTGCTTGGCCAGCAGCAGCGGCTCGCGCAGAGGCAGCTTGAGCACCGAGGGCTGGAATCGGATCCGGTCGGTGACCGCGGCCAGCGCGGCAATGGTCACCAGCGGGTCGGGCATCGGCGTCTCGGGCGCCCACATCCGCCGGCCGTCCGGGGTGAACGGGTAGTCGCCCGTCACCTGCTCGGGATAGAAGACCGAGTCCGGCAGCGAGACGGCGTCGAACCCGACACTCTCCGCCAGCTGCGCCAGCTCGGCCAGCTCCTCCGGCGGCACCATCGCCACCGACATCGCCCACCGCATCAGGGCAGGTCGAGCATCTGGTAGGGCGTGGCGCGTACGTCGAAGCTCGGCATGTCCTGGAACGAGACCGTGGTCTCGCAGAACCGGTCGTAGCGGATCGCGGTGACCAGCCAGCCGCGGTCGGGGTCGCGCCGGTAGCTGTCGTGCGAGACCGAGGCGCCCTCGACGACGTAGCCGATGTCTGTGCAGATCGTGCGGTCCGACATCGTCCAGGTCGCCGTTGCCCGGTCGCCGTCGATCTCGATGCTGGGGTGGCCGAGCTGGTGCACGGTGATCCGGTGCTCGTCGAGACGCGACCGCAGCTCCGCGACCAGCGCCTCGGCGCCCTCCGTGACCAGGTCGGGGCGGTAGCTCGCGGTCATCTCCGGCGCCAACGTCGCGGCCACGCCGTCCCAGTCGCGCAGGTCGACGCCGCGTACGTAGCGGTGCTTGAGCTCCATGATCGCCCATCGGTCCGCCGACTGCCGGTCCGTCGTCATCGGGTCCGTCGTCATCGCTCCTCGCTCTCGGTCAGGTGCTGGATCGCGAGGTGGCTGAACGCCATGCTCGCGGCGATCGGGTTGCCGCCCGCGGGGTACGTCGTGCCGCTCACGGCTGCCATCGAGTTGCCCGCCGCGTAGAGCCCAGGGATCACCTCGCCGTCCCTCGCCAGGACCCGGGCGTGCTCGTCGGTGCGCAGACCGCCCTTGGTCCCGAGGTCGGAGAGCCCGAATGCGGCCGCATGGAACGGACCCTCGGCGATCGGGACCAGCGGCGAGCCGCCGCCGGAGAAGGCCCGGTCGTATGGCTCGTCGCCGCGACCGTGGTCGTCGTCCCGGCCGGTCTCGGCGAAGCCGTTGAAGCGCTGCACGGTTGCCTCCAGCTCCTCGACCGGAACGCCGATCGCCTCGGCGAGCCCGCCCAGCGTGTCCGCGGTGTGCCAGAGCCCGGCGGCGACGTACTCCTCCTGCGGCGCGAGCGGCAGTGTCGTCGAGCGCACCGGCGGAGCCAGCCCCTCGCGGTCGTCGTAGACCATCCAGTACGTCGTCCCGACGGTCCCGGCACGCTGACCGTCGATCACGGCGCGGCCGATCCGGTCGTAGGGCAGCGACTCGTTGACGAAACGGCGGCCGTCGCGGTCGACGAAGATGCCGCCGGTGAACCAGAGCGAGAACGAGGTGGTGCCGTCGGGATGCGCGAGGCCGGGAGCCCACCACGCCTGGTCCATCAGGTCGGTGTCCGCGCCGATGTCGATCGCCGCCCGGATCGCCCGCCCCTGGTTTCCCTCGGGACCCATCGCGCCGGTGACGCTGCCGGGCACTCCGTGCTCGGTCCGCATGGCGGCGTTCTGCTCGAAACCGCCCGAGGCGATCAGGACGCCGCGGCGGACACGGATCCGGCGGGGCCCGCCGGCGTTCTCGGTGACGATGCCGACGACACGGCCGCCGTCGACCACCAGCTCGGCACAGGCGGTCTCCGGCCGCAGCTGCGCCTGCGGCAGCCGCGAGAGGGCCAGCAGCAGCCGGCCGATCAGGGCCTGCCCGCCGACGAGCTCGGCGGGCGCCTGCTCGCCGGCCCGGTCGACCTTGAGGGTCGGCCGCACGGTGCCGGCGAGCGGACCGAGCTCGGCCGGGTCCAGCGTGAGCGCGCGGATCTGGCGGACCTCCCGCGCACCCGGTACGCGGCCGTAGTAGTCCGGCCACGGGAACGGCTCGAACACCAGCGCCTCGTCGGTGAGCAGCTCGTCGACCAGCCGTGGACCTGCCGCCAGGAAGGCGTCCTGCAGCGTCTGCGGGGTGCGGTCGCCGACGACCGCGCGGAAGTAGTCCCGTGCCTCGTCGGCGTCGTCGGCCACGCCGCCGTCGCGGAGCACCGCGTTCCCGGGGAACCACATCCCGCCACCGGAGTACGCGGTCGTGCCGCCGTAGCGGTCGCTGGCCTCGACCAGCAGCACGTCCAGCCCTGCTCGCGCAGCGGCCCAGGCACCGGTCAGGCCGCCTCCGCCGGCACCTACAACTACGACATCGTGCTCTTCGTCCCAGGTCATCACCGGGCCGACACTGCTCGCCCGACACCGTCCCGTCGCACGCTGCTCCCGCTGAGTGAGACTCCGTTATGTGACCGCGGCCACACCGTGGAGTCTCTCTCGGAACGGCCCACCGCGGGCCTCACGACGACGCGAGGAGGAGGACGCATGCGTGTCCTGATCACGGGAGTTTCCGGACCGGCCGGCCGAGACCTGTCCCGGCTGTTGCTGGCCGGCAGGCACGAGGTCGTCGGCCTCGACACCGAACGGCACCGCTACGTCGATCCTCGTGTCGACCTGGTCGTCGCCGATGCCACCGACGACACGGCACGGGACCGGGCGGTCACGGGTTCCGAGGTCGTCGTCCATCTGGCCGGCGAGGGGCACCGGGCACTGGCCGAAGCCGCGGCCCGGCACGGCGTACGCGTGATCCTGCCGGTCGTTGCCGGGGACGACTCCCCCGCCGAGACCGCGCTGACCACCGCCGGCGCCCAGCTCCTGGTCGTCCGCTCGGCCCCACCGGCGGGGCGCCGGGGCGACGCCGACGCGCTGCGGACCCTCGCCGGACTGTTGCGCACGGACGGTCCCTGGCAGGTGCTCCATCACGACGACCAGACCCGCTTCCTCGCCGACGCCGTCTCCGAGCGGGTCACCGGCACCGTCGAGCTGGCCGCACCCGGCACGGTGACCGCTGCTCAGGCCCGGGACCTGCTCACGACGGCCGGCGTACGTCCTCGGCTGCGCGGCGTCCGGCCGCGGCCGGCTCCGCCACGACTGACGGCGGCGGAACCGGCCGGGTACGGCTGGACCGCGACCGAGGCCGTCGAGGACCTGGTCCGCGCCCTGGTCGGCCGCACCGTCAGGCGCGGGGAGGCCGTACTGGCGCCCGGCCGGTTCGCGCTGCCGGCGTACGTCATCCCGAACAACCTGCCCGCCGGCGACGGCGGGACGTTGGAGCCCGTCGGGCCGCCGGAGCTGCAGGGCGAGTTCGACACCCTGCTCGACCCGCGGCTGTCGGTGCTCACCGCGACCAACACCTCCGAGGCGATGCCCGGCCCGATGACCCCGATGACGCTGGATCTGCAGGTCGCCGCGATCCGTATCTCCAACGAGGACATGGGCATGATGCTGTCCCTGGAGGGCACGGCCCTCGACCAGCAGTCGAGCATGGTCGTGAGCACGCTCGGCCACTGCGTCTACATCAACGCCTCCGTCGGCGTGAACATCGTCGAGAACATGCCCGGCTGGGACGAGGCCTCGGTCCGCCGCGACGCCTACGGCAACATCCCCGAGCACGTGGTGTTCCGGCCCGAGGGCGGCCCGCCGATGCCGACCGGTCTGGCCAAGCGCCGGGCCACCCTCCGCGCGACGACCCAGGTCATCAACCGCGCCCGCAGGTTCAAGGAGGAGGCCGAGCGCATCAACGCCGCGGCCCGCCGTGAGGTCCTCGACGCCGACCGGATCGCCGACCTCGACGACGCCCAACTGCACGCCCGCGCGCTGCTGTGGCGCGACCGCTTGGCCCACGGCTGGTGCGTCGCCTCGATCGGGGTGATGCTCACCAGCGCGGCCGGTGCGATCCACGAGCGCGGCAAGGACCCCGAGCCGGTCAACATCGACGTCGAGCGGCTCGAGTCCGCCCGCACCATGCTGGCCGTGGAGCGCCTTGCCGCGGTGCTGCGCGGCCGGCCGGAGCTCGTCGAGCTCGCTCGCGCAGGCCGGGTGGACCAGCTCCGCGCAGCCTCCCCGGAGCTCGCCGCCGCGCTCGATGCCGAGCTGGCCGAGATGGGCCACCGAGGTCCCGGAGAGTGCGAGCTGGAGAACCCCGCCTTCGCCTCCAGCCCGCAGATGCTGGTCTCCTCCGCCGCCGGTGCCGCCCAGCAGCCCGCCCCGCGGCGCGACCCGGTCACCCCGCCGCGTACCCGGACCGGCCGGATGGCGGCAGGTGCCACCCTCGCCCGCGAACGCGGTCGCGACGGGGTGGTGCGCTACACCCACGCGCTGCGGCTGGCGATCGGCGAACAGGGCCGGCGCCTGGTGGACCGCGGCCTGATGGACGAGCCTGCCGATGTCTTCTACCTGACCCTGGACGAGGCCTTCGCCGCCCCGGACGACCTGCGGCAGCGGGTCGCCCGCCGCCGGGACCAGCGCGTACGCCTCGCCGCGATCCGGATGCCCGACGTCGTCGTCGGGAAGTGGGAGCCGGAGCTCGACCACGAGCAGCTCGAGGTCGGCGGCGAGCTCACCGGCATCGGCGTCTCCCCCGGCACCGTCGAGGGTACGGTCCGCGTGCTGCGCGGCCCCGACGACGACATCGAGCCCGGCGACATCCTCGTCGCCTCGGTCACCGACGTCGGCCACACCGCGATGTTCGGCTACAGCTCGGCCGTCGTCACCGACATCGGCGGCGCCGCCTCGCACGCTGCCATCGTCGCCCGCGAGTTCGGCATCCCGTGCGTCGTCGACACCAAGCACGCCACCACCAGTCTGCGCGATGGGCAGCTGGTCCGGGTCGACGGAGTCACCGGCACCGTCACCCTCCTCGCCGACGACGCCCCGGCCACCGCCGAGGAGACCGCTGTGTGAGAGGGATGCCCTCGACCCTCAGGTCAGGTCCGGAAACACCGCGGCGGCGGTGGAGACGCGGATGACGTCGCGGAGGAACCGGGGGCCGACGCGGCGGTCGCCGGCAGAGCGGATGCGCTTGACGAGCTTGCTGTGGAAGCGGTCGATCTCCTTCTGCTCCAGCGCCCTCCAGTGGTCGCTCGTACGCCGGTGGGGGTCGACGTCGAAGCGCTCGTCGATGGACTCGGCGGCGGTGGACAGAGTGGTCGGGAAGACGTCGAGGAGCCGGACCGGTTCGCCGTCGACGAGCGGAAGGCACTTCATCGCCCGTGGTCGCGAGAAGTCCGGGTGGGACACGGTCGCTGGGAGGACCAGGCCCGGTTGGGCGAGCTCGAGATCGATGAAGTCGTCGCTGCACCACTCCAGCCGCCTCGGCACCACGACCGTCACGGTGGCGTCTCGGAGCCGCTCGACGGGCAGCTCCACACCGTCGACGGTCACGCTGCCCGGACCACGTCCCGTGGAGATCTCCAGCAGCGCGTTGGCGACAGGGAGCGCGAAGTTCCTCGCGTAGCCCGCGGCCAGGGCGTTGGCCACCGAGATCTGGGTCAGCGGTGCCTTGAAGAACGTCGTCACCGGGTTGCTCGTCGGGTTCTCCCCCAGTGCCTCGAAGATCGACCTTACCGAGAGCAGCCGCTGCTCGACGGTGCGCCTGGACGCCTCGATGTCGTCGAGATCCAGGTCGAGGACGTCGAAGATCCGGCCGGCCGGCGACTCCGCGCTCCGGTCCCTGATGACGACGTCCGGGGTGCCGAGACCCTGGGCGACGGTGAGCTCGTAGACGACCGACGGGTCGGCGTCGGTGACATCGGCGATCACCACATCGGCGAGCTCGAGCTGCTTGAGGTCCTCGCCCCGCATCCCGGACGGCTCCGAGACGTAGAGGGCAAGGTTCAGCTGCTCCAGCACCGGCCGCAGGATCCGCTCACGGACGATGTCTCGCTGGGCCTCGGTGGTCGTGCTCGGCTGCAGCAGGACACAGCGGCCGCGCGTCGGTCTCACCGCGGCGCCGACGAGGTCCTCCCAGTAGTCGACGATCCTGGCCAGTGGCATCGCGAACGCCTGCCGGCCGCCCTCTGCCTCGACCTGGATGCCGATCACCGCACCGGCGAGATCGCTGTAGACCGCGGCGCCGCTGAACCCCCTGACCGCGAGCGTCGTCGTCTCGTACTGGAAGTAGTAGGCCCACGAGCTGCTGGTGCGCAGGTAGTTCCCGGCGGGCGTCAGAACACCGGTTCCGCCGCTCTGCGCGCTACGCAGGTTGTCACCGTAGCCACGTGCGCGCACCTGCCCGTCGGCCTGGGTCACCAGGGTGAACGGCAGCGGCCGCCGGCCGTTCGGGCGCTCGAGCCGCAACACCGCGAAGTCCTGCGCGGCGGGCTTGTCGTGGACCGGCGAGATCACGAAGATCGCACGCTCATCGGTCTCGGCATCGGGAAACCTCACCCACACCTCGCCCTGCGAGGCGAGGGGCATGACCACGTGTCCCGCGGTCAGGAGGTGGCCCTCGTCGGTGCCCAGCCAGGCCGTGCCGATCGTAGGTCCGTCCTTGCTCGCCAAGACGGCGCAGGTCGCCTGCGCGAGCAGCTCGCCGACGCCCATCAGGACCGATCGAAGTCCCAGGTCAAGGTGGCCTTCACCGACCCCTGACCCTGCGCCTTCATGACCCATAGGCCGGCGCTGCCGGTGAGCGAGAACGCGAGCTCCAGCGAGACAGAGCTCGGCCCGTCCGGGGAGGTCGCGAGCGCGCTGCCGAGATCCGCCGAGACGTCCTGGAGCATCCGCTTGAGCGACCCGTAGGCGTCCTCGAGCCGGCTGCTGGTCTCGGTGGTGCCGAACTCGTCGCCGAGCCAGTCCACCTCTGCGCCAGGACCGTCGTCCGACGACTCGATCAGGATGGTCGACGTACCGATCTGAACCGGCGTGTAGTCCAACGCGTCCTCCTCGTGATTTCGAACCCCGCAACCGTAGGGGAACCGGAACGCGCGCGTGAGTGGTTTCGCCGATGCTGCCAGTACGGTTGGCGCGTGATCGACGTACCTGCCGGTGGCACCCTCACGATCGGCGCCCCCAGCCTGGTCCTCCTCATCGGCCCGTCGGGCTCGGGGAAGTCGACCTTCGCCACGCGCATCTTCGGGCCGTACGAGGTCATCTCAAGCGACCACTGCCGTGCCCTCATCGCCGATTCCGAAGCGGATCAGTCGGTCACGCCACAGGCCTTCGAGCTCGTGCGCTACATCGCTCGGGCGCGCCTCGAGGCCGGCAGGATCGCGGTCGTCGACGCGACCAACGTCCACGAGAGCGCCCGACGTCGCAACCTCGATCTGGCCGAGAAGGTCGGGGTCGAGACCGTCGCCATCGCCCTCGACGTCCCGCTCGAGGACTGTCTGGCGCGGAACGCGTCGCGGAAGGGCCGGGTCGTCCCCGAGGAGGCCATCCGTAGCCAGCGGGCCGACATGGACAGGTCACTGACTCGTCTCGACGGCGAGGGCTTCGGTCTGGTCTACCGCCTCGACGGGCCCGCGATGGCCTCGGTCGGCCTGGTCCGCCGCCAGGGATGACCCTGCCGGCTAGCCGGCGGCGAGGTAGTCGCGAAGGCTCAGGGGCTCACGCCCGGTGAGAGTGGCTACGGCCGTGCTGACCCCGTCGAGCTCTCCTGCGGCGATCGCGGTATAGGTGGAGACCCAGGCGTCGTACTGCCAGTCGGGCGCCTCCCAGCGGCGGCGCGAGGCGTAGGCCTCCTCGATCGTCTCGTCGTGATAGCGCACCTCGCGGCCGCGGTGCTCGGTGAGGATGTCGGCGACCTCGCTCATCGTCAGTGACTCGGGTCCGGTGAGGTCGTACGTCAGCCCTCGGTGATGCTGCGGTGCCGTGAGTGCCGCGACGGCGGAGCGAGCCACGTCGGCCCGCGCGACCGGCGCGAACCGCCCATCGGCCGCTGGACCTCGGATGACGCCATCCTCACCGACCAAGGCGGGGAGGAAGTCGAGGTAGAAGTTGTCCCGCAGCAGGGTGTAGGTCATCCCGCTCGCCTTGATCCGCTCCTCGGTCGCGAAGTGGTCGCGGGCGAGCGTGAAGATGGCATCCGGCGCGGCGCCGAAGAAGGACGTGTAGACGATGTGCTCGACCCCGGCCGACGCGGCGGCGTCGACGAAGGTGAGGTGCTGATCCAGGCGGTCGGCCGACTCGGCGGCCGAGACCATGAGCACGGTCCGGACGCCGTCGAGGGCCTGCACCGCGGCCGCTGCGTCACCGTAGGTGACTGCGAACGTGTCGGCTCCGGGGATCTCGGGGGCCCTGGCGGGGTCACGTACGAGAAGACGGAGAGCGGTGTCGGAGCCACCCAGCGCACGGGCGACGGCACCTCCGACGAACCCGGTCGCCCCGGTGACCGCGATGGTGGGCCGGGTGGTCATCCCATCTCGTCCCTGAGCGCCGCGAGGGCCTCGTCGGCGTGGATCTCAGCCTTGAGCATCCCCTCGACGACGGCCTTGATCCGGCCGTCGGTGCCGATCGCGAAGGTCGTACGCTGCAGCGGCCCGAGCTTGCCGAGGATGCTGGGTTTCACGCCGTAGAGGCCGGCCACCGACCCGGCGGGGTCGGAGAGGACGGGATAGTCGAGGTCGTGGTTGGCGGCGAAGCCGGCCTGCTTCTCCACGCTGTCCTTGCTGATCCCGAGCCGGTGGGCGCCGATCTCCTCGAACTCCGCGGCGAGGTCGCGGAAGTGGCAGGCCTCCTTGGTGCACACGGCAGTCTCGGCGGCCGGGTAGAAGAAGAGCACCACGGGTCCCTTCTCGAGCAACGAGGAGAGCGTGACGGACGTGCCGTCCTGGGAGGGGAGGGTGAAGTCGGGCGCGACGGCGCCGGTCTCGAGAGGCATGGCGTCAACCTACTCCGCGAGCCAGGGATCCTCCGCCCGCACCGCGAGGACGCGATCAGGAGGCGATCAGGACGGTCGCGAGCTGCTCGATCGGGAGACGCCCGCGTACCTCCACCACCGTCCCGCCGGAGCGCACCGCCTCGGGACCGAGCAGTGACCGGGCGATGTGCACCATCTGGCGATTCTCGGCCTGCACGTCACCGGTGAGGACGTGGATCCCGCGGCGGCCGGCCAGGCCGCCGATCTCGCGCAGCATCCGCACCCCGATCCCGCGTCCCTGCCAGGCGTCCTCGACCAGCACCGCGACCTCGGCCGCGCCCGAGTCGTCGGGACTCCGGTCATAGCGTGCCACCGCGATCACTTCTCCCCCGATGACCGCGACCAGAGCCTCGCGGTCGTCGTGGTCGACCTCGACGAGATATCGCCGCAGCTTGAGCGACAGGCAGTGTAGCGGCGAGTGGAAGCGGCGGTAGATCGTCTCTGGGGACAGGCGGCCCCACAGGCGCTCGAAGGCGGCGATGTCATCGGCTCGCACCGGCCTCGTGACGACCGTGCCGAGCTCGACAGGCTTGGCTGAGTTCATGATTTGAACTCTCCTACCGCGATCTGAGTTCGTCAAACGAATTCAGCAGATATAGGCTTTGGTCCGTGCTTGCAGATGAGGTCGACCGCACCAGATGCTCGGTCGCCGGCACCCTGGCGGTGGTCGGCGAGAAGTGGAGCCTGCTCGTGCTCCGAGAGGCATTCCTCGGCGTACGCCGCTTCGCCGACCTGCAGAAGAACCTCGACGTCCCTCGAGCGGTGCTCACCGACCGGCTCAACACCCTCGTCGCGCAGGGCGTGCTCACCCGGGTGCCCTACCACGCCGAGGGTCAGCGCCAGCGCCACGAGTACCGCCTGACCCAGAAGGGCCTCGATCTCTACCCCGCTCTGGTCGCCCTGATGGCGTGGGGCGACCGCTATCTCGCCGAGGGACACGGCTCGGCCCTCGCCCTCGAGCACCGCGACTGCGGGGCCGAGGTGCACCTCGAGCTGACCTGCGAGGACGGACACGTGCTCGGCGGACCGCGCGAAGTGCGGCCGATCCCGCTGGCGCGCATGGACCTGCTCTCCTCCGACGAAGGTGCCGAGCCCGCGAGGGGATGAAGCGAGATCCCGGACGCCGAGGGCTCACCCACGGCACTGTGTTCGGTCCACCTGCCCGCCCCACCTAGTCCGCGAGGATCCGGCGCAGGACGTAGGGCGTGATGCCGCCGTGCCGGTAGTAGGCGGCATCACGTTCGGTGTCGAGACGCACCCGCACCTCGAAGCTGGTGGTGCCGGCCGTGACGACGACGGTCTCCGGACGCGAAGGGCCGTTGAGGGCGTCGAGACCGGTGATGGCGTACGTCTCGGTGCCGGTCAGACCCCATGACTCCGCCGACTCCCCCGGCAGGAACTCCAGGGGCAGGATGCCCATCCCGATCAGGTTCGAGCGATGGATGCGCTCGAACGACTCCGCGAGGACGGCTCGCACGCCGAGGAGCGCCGGGCCCTTGGCCGCCCAGTCGCGAGACGATCCGCTGCCGTACTCCTTGCCACCGAGGACGACCAGCGGGACACCGGCCTCTCGGTAGGCCATCGCCGCGTCGTAGACGCTCTGGGTCTCGCCGGTCAGCAGGTTCAGCGTCGACCCGCCCTCGACGCCGGGAACGAGCTGGTTGCGCAGGCGTACGTTGGCGAAGCAGCCGCGCATCATCACTTCGTGGTTGCCGCGGCGCGAGGCGTAGGTGTTGAGCTGGAACCGCTCGACCCCGAGCTCCGTCAGGTAGTGCCCGGCCGGTGTGTGCACCGGGATCGCCCCGGCGGGCGAGACGTGGTCGGTGGTGACCGAGTCGCCCAGCTTGACCAGCACCCGGGCGCCGGTGATGTCGGCCACCGGGCACGGCTCCCGGGTCATCCCGTCCAGGTAGGGCGGCCGGCGCAGGTAGGTCGACCCCTCGTCCCAGGCGAAGGTCTCCCCCGCCGGGACGTCCAGACCCTGCCAGCGCTCGTCACCGGTGAAGACGTCAGCGTAAGCCTTGGCGAACATGCCCGCCTCCACGGTGCCGTCGATGACGTCCTGGATCTCGTGCGAGGTCGGCCACAGATCGGCCAGGTGGACCGGGCGACCCTCGAGGTCGTGGCCGAGCGGGTCGTTGACGAGGTCGACGTCCATCGTCCCGGCGAGGGCGTACGCCACCACCAGCGGGGGCGAGGCCAGGTAGTTCATCCGTACGTCGGGGTTGATCCGGCCGTCGAAGTTGCGGTTGCCCGAGAGCACCGAGACGACGCTGAGGTCGTGCTCGTGGACGGCCTCGGTGACCTCGGGGATCAGCGGCCCGGAGGCGCCGATGCAGGTCATGCAGCCGTAGCCGGTGAGGTGGAACCCGAGCTTCTCGAGGTAGGGCGTCAGGCCGGCGTCGGCGAGGTAGTCCGTCACGACCTTCGAGCCCGGCGACAGGCTCGTCTTCACCCACGGCCGGCTGACCAGACCGCGCTCGACGGCGCGCTTGGCGAGCAGGCCGGCGGCCACCATGACCGACGGGTTGGAGGTGTTGGTGCAGGAGGTGATCGCGGCGATGGCCACGGCCCCGTGGTCGATGACGTGCCTGTCTCCGTGGAGCGTCAGCTCGGCCTCGCGGCTCGGGCTCTCGGTGCCGGCGTCGAGCCCGAGGACCTCCGGAAGCGAGCGCCGGAAGGCCTCCTGCGCCTCGGTGAGCAGCACCCGGTCCTGCGGGCGACGCGGTCCGGCCATGGACGGCACGACGGTGGCCAGGTCGAGCTCGACCGTCTCGGAGTAGGCCGGCTCGTGGTCCGGGTCGAACCACAGCCCCTGGTGCTGGGCGTATGCCTCGACCAAACGGATCTGCTCCTCGGGACGTCCCGTGAAGCGGAGGTAGCGCACCGTCTCCGCGTCGATCGGGAAGTAGGCGCAGGTCGAGCCGAACTCCGGGCTCATGTTGGCGATGGTGAGCCTGTCCGGGAGCGTCGTCGCGGAGACTCCGGGTCCGTAGAACTCGACGAACTTCCCGACGACACCGTGCCGCCGCAACTTCTCGGTGATGGTGAGCACGAGGTCGGTCGCGGTGGCACCCTCGGGCAGGTCGCCGTGCAGCCGGAAGCCGACGACCCGCGGCAACCGCATCGACAGCGACTCGCCGAGCATGACCGCCTCGGCCTCGATGCCGCCGATGCCCCACGCGAGCACGCCCATGCCGTTGACCATGGTCGTGTGGGAGTCGGTGCCGAGGCAGATGTCGGGATAGGCCCAGCCCTCCTCGGCGGTGACGACCCGGGAGAGGTACTCGGCGTTGATCTGGTGCATGATCCCAGTGCCGGGCGGCACCACGGCGAAGTCCTCGAGGGTGTCCTTTCCCCACTTGAGGAAGCGGTAGCGCTCGGTGTTGCGGACGTACTCGATCTCGACGTTGCGCTCGAAGGCGTCGCTGCGGCCGAAGACGTCGGCGATAACCGAGTGGTCGATGACGAGCTCGGCCGGGATCTGCGGGTTGACCAGCGACGGGTCCTCCCCGAGACCGGTCATCGCGTCCCGCATCGCGGCGAGGTCCGCCAGGGTCGGCACGCCGTTGGTGTCGTGCAGGAAGGCGCGCGACGGGCTCAGGTCGATGGCGCTGTCGTGGCCGGGACCTTCGGCCCAGCCCAGCAGGAGCTCGATCTGCTCGGCGCTTGACCGCTCGCCGTCCTCGTGCCGGAGCAGGTTCTCCAGCACGACGCGCAGGCTCCAGGGCAGAGCGTCGATGTCGAGGCCGGCCAGGCTGTGGATCTCGTACGTCCTGCCGTCGACCTCGAGGGTGTCGCGGGTCCCGAACGAGTCGAGCGAGCGCACCTTGCTCGGGCGGGTCATGCCAGGTCCTCCGGGAACGCCGGCGTCGCGTACGTGTTGACGTGCCCGCCCTCGACCACGCACCGGTCCGCCACCGCACGCCATACGGCGTAGTGCGGCGCCTCTCGGTGGGCGCGGCGGAACGCGTCCTCGTCGGTGTAGACCTCGTGCAGCACGAAGCGGTGGGGGTCGTCGGCACGGCGGTGCACGTCGAAGCGCAGGCAGCCGGGCTCGTCGCGCAGCGAGGCGCGGGAGTTGACCCGGATGCCGTCGAGGAACTCCTCGACGCGCTCGGGCCGGACGGTCAGGTCGACCAGGACGGTGAACATCAGCCGGCCACCTTCTCCAGCATCGAGTCGTCGAAGGCCACGCCGCACTCGACACCGAGGTCACGCAGGTCGCTCACCGTCTTGTCCGGCAGACGTACGCCGGTCAGCCGGCCCCCCGCTTCCGCGCGGGCCTCGATCTCGCCGGGGTAGAAGATCTCCTCGACACCGGGGGCGCGAGGCACCGACTTGGTCGCGGCGATCAGGTCGTCGATCCGTGCCCCGAATTCGCCGCCGGGGAGGACGGTGTCGACCCGGAGCGCCAGCACGAGGTGGCCGCACGCGCTACGCCGGTCGGGGACATAGGGACCGACGACGCCGGTCCCATAGCCCGACCCGGTCAGGACGCCGGAGAGCACGTCCATCACGAAGGAGATGCCGTAGCCCTTGTGGCCGCCCATCGGAGCGAGCAGGCCCTGGATCGCGACGTAGGGGTCGGTCGTGGACACGCCGTCGGTGTCGAACGCCCAGGTGTCGGGGATCTGCTCGCCGCGCTCGGCGGCGGCATAGATCTTGCCGCGGGCCACGCCGGTGTTGGCGATGTCGAGGACAACGGGCGGGTTGCTGCCGCCCGGTGTCGCGACCGACCACGGGTTGGCGCCGACGGTCTTCTCGGTGCCGCCCCAGGGGGCCATCGCCGGGCTGCCGTTGGTGGTCAGGATCCCGACGCAGCCGGCCTCGGCCATCCGACGGGTCCAGTAGGCGGCGGTGCCGAAGTGGTTGCTGTTGCGTACGGCCACGACGCCGATGCCGTGGACGGCGGCGCGCGCGACCGCGGCACGGGCGGCCCGGTCGGTGATGACCTGGCCGACGCCGTCGCGGCCGTCCATGACGGCCAGGGCGCCGGTGTCGACGACGATCTCCTCGCAGGTGACTGCCGCCATCACGCCGGAGCGGAGCCGGGCGACGTACCAGGGCAGGCGGAGCATGCCGTGGGACGGATGGCCCCACAGATCGGCGGTGACGAGGCTGTCGCTGACGAGCCCGGCGTCGGCCTCGGGTACGCCGAGGGAGACGAGCACGTCGGCGCCGAACTCGGTGAGCCGGTCGGGGTGGGCGATGACGGTCATGAGGGGAACCTCCGGGTCAGGTCTGCGACCTGTTCATGGGTGAGCGGTCGCGTGGCGTGGCCGCGGAGCAGCAGGAAGAGCCGGGCCGTCTCCTCGAGCTCCTCGGCCGCGTCGGCCGCGGCGGCCAGGTCGGATCCGGAGACGACGGAGCCGTGATTGGCCACCAGGAAGCTGTGGTGGTCAAGGGCCGTCGTCTCTGCGAGCGTCTCGAGCGAGGTGTCGCCGGGTTCGTGGTACGGCAGCAGTGGGAGCCGGCCGACGCGCATCACGTAGTAGGCGGTGAGCGGCGGCAGCACGTCGGCGGGGTCGATGTCGGCGAGGCAGGAGACCGCCACGGCGTGGGTGCTGTGCAGGTGTACGACGGCGCTCGCCGTGGGCCGCGACCGGTAGACAGCCGCGTGCAGGAAGGCCTCCTTGGACGGCTTGGCGCCGTCGACGTGGCGACCTGCGAGGTCGATGACTGACAACGCGCTCGGGTCCAGGGCACCGAGGCTGATACCGGTGGGCGTCAGCAGGATGCGGTCCTCGGCCACCTTCGCACTGAGATTGCCGGTGCGGCCGAAGGTCAGCGAGCGGTTGAAGAAGGACGCTCCCAGCTCGACGATCTGTTCAGCGACGTCGCTCATGCCTCGGCCCCCGCGGCGCGGACCAGCAGGTCCTCCGTGCCGAAGTTGCCCGACTTGAGCAGCAGCGCGAGACCCTCGTCGGTGAGACACCACGGCACGCCTCGGTCGGCCTCGTGATCGACCAGGACGCTGCGTACGCCGAGGGCCTGGACGACGGCGCCGGAGGTCTCGCCCCCGGCGACGACGATCCGCCGGGCGCCTCGGTGGGTTGCCGTTCGCGCGAGGGAGCCGAGTGTCCGTTCGAGGATCGACGACGTCTCCGCGCCCATCGCCGCCTTGGCGAGCTCACGCTCCTCCGGTCCGGCCGAGGAGTAGACCAGGACCGGTGACTCGCCCAGATGGCCGGTCAGCCACTCGATCGCGGAGGCGAGCATCTCGGCGGGGTCCGGGGTGAGCGTGGGGTCGAGCCGATAGGACGGCATGACCTCGGCTGCCGCGGCGACCTGGGCGAGCGTGGCTGCCGAGCAGGAACCGGCGAGGACCACCCCCGGGCCTGCAGGAAGCTCGCCCGCGGGTGTCGACGTCCTGGACCCGGCCGCGGCCACGGCACCGGCCGCGCCTGCCAGGCCCGCTCCCCCGGTCAGCAGTCGGAGGTCGGTGGCTCCCTCAGCGATCGCGAGGAGGTCCGTGTCGCGGACCGCGTCGGCGACCACGTGACGTACGCCGGCAGCGGCATGCGCCTTCAGAGCCACCGTCACTGCGCCGGATCCTTCGGTGATCGTCGACAGCGGCAGCGCCCCGACCACGCCGGTGGTCTGTCGCTGCAGCACCCGCACCAGGTCGGGATCGGTCATCGGGGTCAGCGGATGGTGCCGCATCGGCGACTCGCTGAGCAGCCGGTCCCCCACGAACAGATGCCCGAG
This sequence comes from Nocardioides sp. NPDC057577, assembly GCF_042801335.1. Lineage (NCBI taxonomy): Bacteria > Bacillati > Actinomycetota > Actinomycetes > Propionibacteriales > Nocardioidaceae > Nocardioides > Nocardioides sp. NPDC057577. Next base: position 22,267 of record NZ_JBHVGB010000018.1, read on the forward strand.
GTACGTCGTCCGGCCGTGCTCCGGCGAGGCCGGGCAGATCACCGTGGTCGACTCACCGAGCGCGTCGAGGAGGGCGTCGGTGACCGGGCCGATGTTGCCCTCGTCGGTCGAGTCGAAGGTCGAGCAGTACTTGAAGTAGACCCGCTCGACGTCGCCCGCCCGCAGCCAGGCCAGCGCAGCCAGCGACTGGGCGACTGCATCCTCGACCGGGACGGTCCGAGTCTTGAGGGCGATGACGACGGCGTCCACCTCCGGGGCGACCGTCTCCTCATCGGGTGCGTCGAAGAGGAACGCCACCGAGAGCCCCGAACGACGCAGCGCCGCGGCCACGTCGGAACCGCCGGTGAAGTCGTCGGCGATGCAGCCGATCGCGATCACGAGACGCGCTCCGTCAGCCGGCTCGCCAGCGAGCCCGCGGCCAGGTGCGGTGCGCTGAGGACGGGCACGTCCACAACGGCCGCGATCCCCGCGAGTGCGGGCGCCAGCGAGTACTGCGCGAGCACGATGACCTCCGCCGACCTGGCCGCGGTCACCGCCTCGGCCGCCATCAGCCGGGTCAGCTCGTCGAGGTCTCCGGCCGACGCGGCAGCGGCGGCACCGCGCACGAGAACCGGCTCGATCTCGCTCGCCACCCCTGCCGCGGCAAGCCAGTCCCCCAGACGCTGAGCACTGTCAGCGGCAGCCTGGCCCAGCGATGCGAGCACCGTGATCCGCCCGGGGCGGAGCGCCACGACGTGGTCGAACATCGCCTGGTCCGAGGCCAGTACCGTGACCGGTTGGTGCGCCGCCACGTCGTGGGCGACGGGACCGTACATCGAGCACGAGAGCTGCACCGCGTCGGCACCGCCGTCGACGGCGTACTGGATCAACGTGCTCATCCGGGCACGCAGCTCCTCGGTGAGGCCGCCCGCCGCCTCCGCGTCGGAGACGAGCCGGTTGTCGAGCAGGTGCCAGAGCTTGGCCTCGGGGAACTCGTCGCCGAACGCGGCGTCGGCGGGGGCCAACGAGGCCTGGCTCGCGTGGATCAGCGCGACGGTGGGCCTGGACATGGGTGGTGCTCCTCCTGGGGTCGGGGACGTACGTTCGGGCGGCCGTCAGGCCGCCGCGATGCGAGCGACGACGGCGTCGGTGAACTCGCGGGTGCCCGCGCTGCCGCCGAGGTCTCGGGTGGACACTCCGGCCGCGACGGTGGCGGCGACGGCGTCGTCGAGGCGGCGCGCCGCGTCGGCGAGCCGGGCGTCGTCGTGGCGGCCGCTGAGCCAGTCGAGCAGCATCGAGCCGGAGAGGTTCATCGCGATCGGGTTGGCGATGTCCTGGCCGGCGATGTCAGGCGCTGAGCCGTGCGAGGCCTGGGCCATGGCGTGGGTGTCGGAGGTGTTGATCGACGGGGCGATGCCGAGCGAGCCGGCGATCTCGCCGGCGAGGTCGGAGAGGATGTCGCCGAACATGTTCTCGGTGACGATGACGTCGAAGTCGTCTGCCCGGCGCACCAGGTGCACGGTCATCGCGTCGATGTGGAAGTCGTCGACCTCGACGCCCGGGTAGTCCTTCGCCATCTCACGGCAAACGTCGCGGAACAGGCCGGTCGTCATCTTGAGCACGTTGGCCTTGTGCACGATCGTCACCTTGTTGCGGCGGCGGGTGGCGAGCTCGAAGGCCGATCGGGCGATCCGCTCGGTCCCGGCGCGGGTGATGATGCCGTGCATGATCGCCACGTCGGGCGTCGGCATGATCTCGCCGGTGCCCCGGAAGGTGTTGCGGTCGGCGTAGAAGCCCTCGGTGTTCTCGCGCGCGATGACGAGATCGGTGCCGGGGACCACGGCGTTGCCGCCTTGGAAGGCCTTGGCGGGCCGGATGTTGGCGTAGAGGCCGAAGTGCTTACGGATCGTGCCGCTGGGGTTGAGCTGGCTGCGGTACGGCTCGGGGTAGGCCGCGCTGTCGTGCGGTCCGAGGAGCCAGCCGTCGAGGTCCTCGAGGACTTTGAGGGTGGTCTCCGGGGTGTGGCTGCCGTGCTCCTCGATCGCCGAGGCGCCGAGCGGGAGCTCGTGCCAGTCGATCGGGTCGACCCCGGCCGCGGCGACGGCAGCGTCGATCATTGCGACCGTCGAGGGGACGATCTCGGGTCCGATGCCGTCGCCGAGGAGGACGCCGAGTCGGTACGTGCGGGTGGGCTGTGTGGTCACGTTGGTGGCCTTTCGATGGGAGGAGGTAGGTGGGGCGGGAGGGTCAGGAGACCGTGAGCAGGTCCCGCTCCTCCTGGCTGAGGGCGACCTTCTCGGCGTAGAGGAGGGCGCTGCCTGCCTCGAAGACGAGCTGCACGCGTCCGGTGAGGCCGGGACGCTGGCTCTCGACCTGGACGACCTGGTTGCCCAGACGTACGTCGTACTCGTAGTGGCTGCCGACGTAGGAGGAGGTGAGGACCTCGGTGTCGAGCCGGTTGGTGCCGGGTGTCTCGGCGCCGGCGGGAACGACCTCGAGCCGCTCGGGGCGGATCGCTACCGTGATCCCCTGACCGGGTGAGGTCTCCAGGTCGGCCTCGACCACGACGACGCCGTCGTTGGCGTCGAGACGGACGGTGTGCCGTGAGCCGCTGGACTCCTCGACCTTGCCCTGGAAGAAGTTGCAGCGGCCGACGAAGGCGGCGACCTCGGGGGTGGCGGGGCGCTCGTAGATGGCGTGCGGGTCGGCGACCTGGAGCATGTGGCCGCCGGACATCACCGCGATGCGGTCGCTGAGCGCGAGCGCCTCGTCCTGATCGTGGGTGACGTAGACGGTGGTGATGCCGAGCTCCACCTGGAGGCGCTTGAGCCAGGCCCGGGCCTGCTCGCGCAGCTTGGCGTCGAGGTTGGAGAGCGGCTCGTCGAGCAGCAGCATCGTGGGCGAGTAGACGAGCGCGCGGGCCAGCGCGACCCGCTGCTGCTGGCCGCCGGACAGCTGGTGCGGGTAGCGGGCGCTGAGGTCGGCGAGGCCGACCTTGTCCAGCGCGTCGTGGATGAGCTCCTTCTGGCGGGCCTTGTCGACCTTGCGGATGTCGAGCGGGAGCGCGAGGTTCTTCGCGATCGTCATGTGCGGCCACAGGGCGTAGGACTGGAACACCATGCCGAGGTTGCGCTCCTCCGGCGGCAGGAACGTGCCCCGCTCCTGGTCGACGAACGTGGTGCCGTCGACCGTGATCGCCCCACCCGTGGGACGTTCGAGGCCGGCGATGCAGTTGAGGGTGGTCGACTTCCCGCACCCGCTGGGACCGAGGAGCGTGAAGAACTCGCCGTCCTTGATGGTGAAGGTGTTGTCGTGGAGAACGGTGTTGTCACCGAACTCCTTCTTGAGGTTCTTGACGACGAGCTCAGGCATGGTGCTTTCCCTTCATCAGCAGGCCTGCAAGTGCCACGAAGGCGGCGGTGATGGCGATCTGGACGGTGGCGAGCGCGGCCACGGAGCCGGTGCGGCCCTGAGCCCAGAGCTCGAGCATGGTGGTGCCGAGGATGTTGCTGTCGGCAGAGCTGAGGAAGACGGCGGGCGAGTACTCCTTCAGCATGATCACGAAGGTGAGGACCAGCGCTCCGGCGAAGGCGGGCGTGATCAGCACACGCAGGACCCGGAAGAACGTCATCAGCCAGTCGGCGCCCGAGACGCGGGCCGCGTTGTCCAGCTCGGCCCCGATCTGCATGATCGCCGGCGCGACGGATCCGAAGGCACTCGGCAGCGCCCGGAGCCCGAAGGCGATGACCAGGGCACCGAGCGTTCCCTGGACCAGGGTGCCCGCACCGAACGGGGCGAAGGCGAAGGCCCAGAAGAAGCCGATGCCGATGATGATCCCCGGAACCGACTGCGGGATCAGGGCGAGGTACTCGACCAGGCGGCCGAAGCGGAAGGTCGACCTCCGCGCGACCATGACTGCCATCACCGCGAGGGCGCTGACCAGCACCGAGCCGACGCCGGCGACGATGAGGCTGTTGACGATCGACTGGCGGTAGGACTCGAACTGGAAGACCGTCGCGTAGTTGTCCATGGTCAGGAAGTCGAACGGGTTGCGCAGCGGCGTGAAGATCAGCGTGAAGGAGCGGAACACCAGCCCCAGGATCGGGATCAGCGCACCGAAGACGACGTAGAACGCGATGAAGGCAACGCTCACCCACTTCACCCAGCCCAGCTCGAGCTTGCGTGGCCGCGTGGCCTTACCGCGCACCGAGACGAACCGCGCGGAGTCCTTGAGGAGCTTGGCCTGGAGCGCGACCAGACTGATCGTGACCAGCAGGATCACGACGGAGGCAGCGCCGAGCACGGTGTAGTCGGGGTCCACGGCCTGGAGGCCGTTCTTGTAGAGGAACGTGGAGAAGACGCTGATGTTGACCGGCTGGCCGTAGAGCAGCGGGACGCTGAGCGTCTCGACAGACATCGAGAAGATCAGGATCGAGCTGTAGACCACCGGCGGCCGCAGCATCGGCACCACGACCTGGAACAGGATCCGCGCCGGTCCGGCACCGCACACCTGGGCCGCCGACTCGAGCGAGGCGTCCGACTGGCGCAGCGCGTTGGCGCAGAAGACGTACGCGATCGGGGCGAGCGCGACGGCCTCGGTGACGGCCATGCCGGGGATCGAGTAGAGGTTCCACGGCACGGCACCGAAGAGCTGCTCGACCTGGGTGCTGACGAAGCCGGCGGGGCCGTACATCAGGATCCAACCGAAGCCGAGGATCAACGAGGAGATGAAGAACGGCCACTGCATCGCCAGCGCGATCAGCCGTCCGCCGGGAAGCCGGGTACGCACCACCACGACCGCCATCGGCACCGCGATCATGATGCTGAGGGCCGTGGTGAGCGTCGCGAAGATCAGGGTGTTGAGGATGACCTCGCCGAACCCGGAATCGGTGAAGAGCGCTCGGTAGCCCTCGAGGGTCAGGACGCCGCCGTCCTCGTAGAGAGGGCGATCGACGACGCTCTGCCACAACGTGGGGACGACCGGTGCGAGCACCAGGATCGCCAGCACCGCCAGTACGCCGTACATGGTGAGCTGGTCCCGACCGACACCGAACGGCCTGCGGTAGCGCGGCGCCCGAAGGTCGGGCCCCTGGTCCTGAGACGCCGGCGGCGTCGTGGTCATGGTTGCCATCGGGAGCTCACTCCTCCTCGGGGGCGGGCTCGACGTAGCTGTAGAACTTGTCCAGCCAGGCGTCGACCTCGTCCTTCGGCACGGTCTCGTACGGCGCGAAGAGCACGTTCTCCTCGCCGACCGCCTCGACGACCTCCTGGTAGGTGTGCAGGCCCGGGCCCTCGATGCCGTCGCGGTAGGAGGACAGGCCGCCCTCGGCGACCGCACGCTGACCCTCGTCGGAGAGCAGGAAGTCGACGAAGAGCTTCGACGTCGCGGCGTGCGGCGCATCGGCGGCGATGCCGACCCCGCGCGGAAGGATCGTGGTGCCGTCCTCGGGATAGATCACCTCGACCAGGCCCTGGCTGTCGTCCACGACAGGGAAGGCGGGGCCGCCGCTGACGAAGAAGCCGGCGAGGTACTCCCCCGACAGGATCTTCTCCATCTGGGTGCCCGAGGAGGTCTCGGCGCGGGTGTACGGGAGCACCTGCTCCAGGTCGCTCCAGCCGTCAGGGTTGGCCTCGGTGAAGTTGCGGGTCACCGTGAACCCGAAGCTGCTCTCCGGGTCGCGGACCGTGATCTTGTCCTGCAGGAGGTCCTTGTTCTCCTCGGCGATGTCGGCCAGGTCGGCGACGCCCGTCGGGGCCTCAGGCATCAATTCGGTGTTGTAGGCGATGGTCTGCGGGTCGGTCGACATCGCGTAGACATCGGGGAGCAGCTGGGCGAAGTCCGGAAGCTTGGCGAGCTCGGGCGACTCGTACGCCTGCAGGGTGCCCTCGCGCTCGGCGAAGTCGGCCCAGGCGACCGACGCGTTGGAGACCACGAGGTCGACAGGCGAAGAACCGGTGGCCTGCTCGGCGAGGACGCGCTGGAACACCTCGTCGCTGTCCAGGTCGTTGGCCGAGACCTTCTCGACCCAGGGGAACTTCTTCTTGAAGTCGCGGAAGATCGGCGCCCAGTTCTCCTCGGAGGTGTTGGAGTAGATGGTGAGCTCCCCGCCCTCCTTCTTCGACGCGGCCACGACGTCCTCGGCATAGCTGTCGGGGTAGTAGTCGGGCACCTCCTCGACCGAGATCTTGTTCTCCTTCGGCTCGACGGCGGCCTCGCCGCTGCCACAGGCGACCAGCGATGCCATGGCGAACGCGCCGACGGCGGCCAGCGCCAGGTGTCTGCGGACTGGTGATCGGGTCCCGAGCCTGGACGTGGATGACTGCATGGGCTCCGCTCCTCGATGAGGGGTCTAGGGGTGTGATGAGCGCCACTGTGCTCGTTATAACCTGTAACCGTCAAGCGTTCGCGGCAAAACAACACCAGGATCCGAGTCATGATTAGCGAGTCAAGATCTCAACAACACGTATCTGACCTGCACGTTCTTGGGGATCAGCACTGTTCGCCTCATCGGAGGAGAAATTCTTCGAAGCTTGCCACCAAGGCGCGAATGTGCGTGACACATACCCATCAGATCGAGTACGTTATAGCGAGTTTCAACAAGGGAGACATGCCATGACGGAGCCCGCCGGGGTCTACGCCACCAAGAGCGACTACGCCTACACACGACTGCGCGACGGCATCCTGACCGGGGAGTTCGAGCCCGGCACGGTGCTGCACCAGGCGACCCTGGCGAAGACGATCGGGATCAGCACCACACCTCTGCGCGAGGCGATGCGCCGGCTGATGACCGAGGGGCTGGTGGAGCTGGACGCCCACCGTGACGCCCGCGTCTCGGCGCTCACCGCAGAGGAGGCACGCGACCTACTCGAGGTGCGCCGCTCGCTCGACCCGCTCGCCGCATCCCTCGCCGCGCAGCGGCGCACCAAGGACGACATCCGGGCGATGCGCGAGGCCGCGGCATCCCTGCATGCGCTCCCTAACCAGCCCAGCGTGTCGGACCTGGTCGCGCACCGCCGTTTCCACGCCGCGGTCTACACCGCCTCCCACAACGACATCCTCATCACCACGCTCGCGGGGCTCTGGGACAAGGCCGACCGCTATCGCCACCTCGGCCTGCAGGTGGAGCGTGACCAGCCGGAGCGGGACGCCAAGGACCGAGAGCACGCCGAGCTCCTGGACGCGGTGATCCGCGGCGACAGCGACGGCGCCGCCGAGGTGATGCGTCAGCACATCGCCACCAGCCTCGGAGCCAAGGCGGCCAGCCGGCTCGGAGCGGACGAAGAGCCTCCCCACCTCACCCTCAGCTGACCACCGATCCACACACCAGGAGTCCAGATGCCCTCGCCGAGCCCGCTCGCCACCCTGATCGCCCCCACCGGCACTCTCCGGGTGGTCATCAACCTCGGCAACCCGGTGCTCGCCCAGGGCACCGCTGAGGACCCTCGCGGCGTCACCGTCGCCATCGCGCGGTCCGTGGCGGACTGGCTCGGCGTCCCGCTCCAGCTCCACTGCGTCGACGCTGCCCGCGACTCGTACGCTGCGATCACCGGGGGCCGGGTCGACCTCTGCTTCCTCGCCAACGAGCCGGCGCGGGAGGAGGGCGTCGTCTTCACGGCTCCCTATGTGCTCATCGAGGGCGTCTACGTGACCGACGCCGACTCGCCGCTCACCGGGGCGGACGAGATCGACCGCGACGGCGTACGTATCGGCGTCCGCGACGGGTCGGCCTACGACCTCTTCCTGACCCGCAGCCTCCGGCACGCGGAGGTGGTCCGCGCCGACGAGGCCACCGACGTCTTCGAGGAGCAAGGGCTCGACGCGGCCGCGGGGGTGCGCCAGCCGATGGAGGAGTACGTCGCCGCGACCGGCCGCCGGATCCTGGAGCCGGCGTTCATGGAGATCCGCCAGTCCGTCGGCCTCCCCCGCGGGCTCGACGCGGAGGCCGTCGCCGCCGTCTCGGCCTACGTCGAGGAGCTCAAAGCGACGGGATTCGTCCGCGACGAGCTTGCTCGCAGCGGCGTCGCGGCGACCGTCGCGCCTCCTTCGGCTCGATGATCTGACGGACCTTGCGTCGAGCAGGACCCGAAACTGTTCGACGACGCGTCACATGTTGCGCGGGCCGGTGGCGTCGTCGCGCTCTTTCGCGGTCATGCTGCGCGACTTCAGCAGGCTCAAGATGGTGGTGATGGCCAGAATGCCGATGATCACACTGAGGGAGACCTCGATGGAGACCTCCGGGGCCCACTCGACATGCTCGCCACCGTTGATGAACGGCAGCTCGTTCTCGTGCAGCGCGTGGAAGACGAGCTTGAGGCCGATGAACCCGAGCAGGATCGCCAGACCGTAGGACAGATAGACCAGCCGCTCCAGCAGACCACCGATGAGGAAGTAGAGCTGGCGCAGACCCATCAACGCGAAGATGTTCGCGGTCAGCACCAGGTAGGCCTCGTTGGTCAGACCATAGATCGCCGGGATCGAGTCGAGCGCGAACAGCAGGTCAGTAGTACCCAGCGCACAGATCACCACGAACATCGGGGTCGCGATCCGCTTGCCGTTCTCCCGAACGAACATCTTCGCGCTGTCACCCCACTGCGAGGTCAGCGGGATGTGCCGCTCGAGGAACTTCACCACCGCAGGCTCCTCGTACTCGTCCTCGTCCTCACCACCCTCCATGGCCAGCTTGACCGCGGTGTAGATCAAGAACGCACCGAACAGGTAGAAGACCCAGCTGAAGTTCTCGATCGCGGCCGCACCCACCGCGATGAAGATGCCACGGAAGATCAACGCCAAGATGATCCCGATCAACAGCGCCTTCTGCTGGAACTGCCTCGGCACCGCGAACTTCGACATGATGATGATGAAGATGAACAGGTTGTCAACCGAGAGCGAGTACTCGGTCACCCAGCCCGCGAAGAACTGCGTCCCGAACTCATGGCCCGCGAACACATAGACCCCGATACCGAACGCGATGGCCAAGCCGATGTAGACGCTCAGCGCGACGATCAGCTCCCGACGCGAAGGCTCGTGCGGTCGGCGGCCGATCACGAGCACATCGAAGAGCAGCACGGCACTGGCGATGCCGATGGTCAACCACCAGATGAGCGGGGAGACGTCCACGAAGGGACTCCTTAGATCTATGTGAGGTTGAAGGGATAGCGGTCAGCGGTTCGACGTCGTACAACGTCTCCGGGTGGTCCACGAGAATCTGCCATCGGCACCTCGTCTCAGTTCGTAGTGGTGAGGGCCGCGACCACGGAGCGTGCGAACTCGGCGGTCGTGGCGGTGCCACCGAGGTCGCGCGTGCGCAGCTCCGGCTTGGCGAGTACGTCGTTGACGGCTGCCTCGATGGCGGTGCTGGCCTCGCGGAACGACGCGGCCTCGTCACGTCGGCCGAGCCAGTCGAGGAGCATGGCTGCAGACAGGATCAAGGAGGTGGGGTTCGCGACGCCCTGGCCGGCGATGTCCGGGGCGGAACCATGTTGAGCCTGCGCCACGCAGACTTCTTCGCCGGCGTTGATGGCTCCGCCGAGGCCGAGGCTTCCGCAGAGCTCGGATGCCTCGTCGGAGATGATGTCGCCGAACATGTTCGTCGTCACGAGTACGTCGAACGTGTGCGGGCGCCGCACGAGCAGCGCGGCCGTGGCGTCGACGATCAGCTCTTCGAGCTCGACGTCGGGGTACTCGGCGGCGACCTTGCGCACCTCGCGGAGGAAGAGACCGTCGGTGGTCTTCAAGACGTTCGCCTTGTGCACCGCGGTGACCTTCTTACGGCGGGTGCTGGCGATGTCGAAGGCGGTGCGTGCGATGGCCTGGCAGGCGCGCGAGGTGATCTTGCGTACGGAGAGCGCGGTGTCCTCGTCGGGCATGAACTCGGGTACGCCGAAGTGCATGTTCCGGTCGGCATAGAAGCCTTCGGTGTTCTCGCGGATGATCACGATGTCCATCGGGTGTCGCAGCACCGTCAGGTCGGCGACCGAGCGGCTGGGGCGGATGTTGGAGTACAGCTTGAACTTCGTCCTCAGCTCGGCTGAGGGGTTGATGCCGCCCTCTGCCCGCGGCGGGTAGTCGTAGTGCGACACCGGCCCCAGCAGGACGCCGTCGACCTCGGGGATACGCGTGAGGATGTCGGGACGCAGCGTGGTCCCGTGCTCGGCCAGCGAGGCAAGGCCGATGTCCTGCTGCTCGATCTCGAGCCCGAGGGAGAACGCCCGATCAGCTGTGGCGAGGACCTCCAGCGTGGCTGCGGTGATCTCGGGTCCGATGCCGTCTCCGGGCAGGACGAGGATGTTGGTGCTCATCAGGGGTGACCTCTTCAAACTAGTTGGACGTGTGTACGGGCACGGACGTGCCCGTCTGGGACGCAAGCTCGGTGAGGCTCGTCCAGGTGTTCGGCGGCAGCGGGATGCCACTCGTCGCGCGGCTCTCGGCGGCACGGTCCTCGAGTTCGCCCGGGAAGAAGATCTCGGCGCTTCCGTCGGCCTTCTCCGCGGCCTTCGTCTGCTCGATCAGCGTCTCCATGCGGCCGGTGAACTCCTCGAGGTCCGTCAGCGAGGCGACGTCCAGCGTCAGCACCAGGTGGCCGCAGCCGCTGCGGCCCTCGGGCTCGTACGGGCCGACGACATCGGTGCCGAAGGCGCTTCCGGTCAGGACGCCGGCGAGGGCGTCCATCATGAAGGCGATGACGTATCCCTTGGGGCCGGCCATGGGGAGGATCAGTCCTTCGATCCCGACTGCCGGATCTGTCGTCGGCACGCCGTTCGCATCGGCGGCCCAGCCGTTCGGGATCTGTTCTCCTCGCTCGGCCGCGAGGTAGAGCTTGCCGCGGGCGACTGCGGTGTTGGCCAGGTCGATCACGGCGACGCCGTAGCTGCCCGCGGGCACTGCGATCGACCACGGGTTCGTACCGATCGTCTTCTCACGGCCGCCCCAGGGCGCCATCGCCGGACTGGCGTTGGTGAACAGCAGCGAGACGCACCCCTCGGTGGCGGCCTTGCGCGTGTAGTAGGCCGCCATCCCGAAATGGTTGCTGTTGCGTACGGCCACGCCGCTGATGCCGTGGGAGCGAGCCCGGCGCACGCTCTCGGTCACGGCGCGGTCTGTCAGCACCTGGCCGATCCCGTCGCGGCCGTCCAGCAGGAGCAGGCTTCCGGTGTCGTTGAGGACCGTCGGATCGGTGACCGCGCTCATGGCCCCGCCCCGCAACCGCTCGACGTACCACGGAAGGCGGAGCATCCCGTGGGACGAGTGGCCCCAGAGCTCGGCCTGCACCAGGCTGTCGGAGACCAGGTGTGCGTCGGCGACCGGCACTCCATGTGCCTCGAGGACCTGCTGCCCGAAGGCGACGAGGTCGACGGCTCGGACGGTGTGAGTGGGCGCATCGATCGTACTCACGGCTTCACCGCCAGGACGTCACAGTGCGCATCCAGGAGGATCCGCTGGGCGATACTGCCTAGGAGGAACTTCCCGACGGCCGAGCGGCGACGCAACCCGATGATGATCAGCTCGGCGCCGACCTCGTCGGCTGTTGCGACGACCTCCTCACCGCCGTCACGGCCACGCATCGGTTGACGGACCTCGAACGACACCCCCTCGTCCCTCAACTGGCGCTCGAGATCGCCGATCTCGTCGCTGGTGGCGAAGGACGGGTCTGAGTAGCGGTCGCCCGGCGTGGCGTTCACCACGACGAGGCGGGCCGATCGGTTGTGCGCGATCTCGATCGCCCTGACCAGTGCAGCACGAGAATGCGGCGACGGGGTGTAGCCAAGAACGATGGTCGCGTAGACGGCATTCACTGGTGGTTCTCCTGTCGTTCGAACTCTTCGAGCACACCGACCTCTTCGGCCGTACGGCGCTCCCACCGCCGGAGCAGGCGAGGAACGATCAGTACGAGTGCGAGCAACACATAGGCGCAGATCGAGAACGGGGTGGAGATCAACGCGGTCGGGTCTCCGTCGGAGATCGCCATGGCCCGGCGCAGCTGGGTCTCGGCGATCGGGCCGAGGATCGCGCCGATGATCAGCGGCGCGACCGGGTACCCGTACTGGCGCAGGAAGTAGCCCAGGATGCCGATGCCCAGGAGCAGGAAGATGTCGAAGGTCGAGGCGTTCAGGCTGTAGGCGCCGAGCAGCGAGAAGACCGTGATGCCGGCGTAGAGGTAGGGGGTCGGGATCTTGAGCACCTTCGCCCACATCCCCACCAACGGCAGGTTGAGGAGCAGCAGCATGGCGTTACCGATGAGGAGGGCAGCCACCAAACCCCAGACCAGGTCGGGCTCCTTCTCGAGCAGCAGCGGCCCGGGCTGGATGCCGTACTGCTGAAAGGCGACGAGCATGACAGCCGCGGTGGCGGAGGTGGGCAGTCCTAGCGTCAGCAGCGGCATCAAGGAGCCGGCCGCGTTCGCGTTGTTGGCGGACTCTGGCCCGGCCACGCCCTCGATGGCACCGTGGCCGAACTCCTCGGGGTGCTTGGTGAGCTTCCGCTCCGCGGCGTACGAGAGGAAGGTCGGCACCTCTGAGCCGCCGACCGGCACCGCGCCCAGGGGCCAGCCGATGAGGGTGCCGCGCAACCAGGCCGGCCACGAGCGGCGCCAGTCCTCGCGCGTCATCCACACCCGGCCACGCAGTGCCAGCGGCTTGGGCTTGTGGGGGCTCATCTTGGCGGCGAGGTAGACGGCTTCACTCATGGCGAACAGGGCGACGATGATCAGGACGGTGTCGATGCCGTCCAGCAGGCGCGGGACCCCGAAGACGAAGCGCTGGGCGCCGCTCTGCCCGTCGATCCCGATCAGGCCGATCGCCATGCCGAGCGCGACGCTCACCATCCCCCGGGCCACGGAGCTGCCGATCATGGCGCCGACGGTCATGAAGGCCACCACGATCAGGGCCAGGTAGTCGGCCTCGCCCAGGCCGATGGCGATGTCGACGACGTACGGGGCCAGGAACGCGAGCGCGAGCGTCGCGATCGTGCCGGCGACGAAGGAGCCGATGGCCGCGGTGGCGAGGGCGGAGGCCGCCCTGCCGGCATGGGCCATCTTGTTGCCCTCGATCGCTGTCATCATCGCGCCGGACTCACCGGGCGTGTTGAGCAGGATCGAGGTGGTGGAACCGCCGTACATCGCGCCGTAGTAGATGCCGGCGAACATGATGAACGCCCCCTGGGGCTCGACCGTGTAGGTGATCGGGAGCAGGAGGGCGATGGTCAGGGCCGGGCCGATGCCGGGCAGAACGCCCACGAGCGTCCCGGCAAGGACGCCGATCAGGGCGAAGAGCAGGTTCTCGGGAGTCGCGGCGGTCGCGAACCCCTGAGCGAGTGCGTTGAGTCCGTCCATGGGAGCTCACAGGATCCCTTCGAAGATGCCCGGCGGCAGGTAGATGCCGAGCAGCCGGGTGAATGCCAGGTAGATGACGGCCGCGAGCACCACGGAGCCGACGGCGAGGCGTACGAAGTGCCGTGACCCGAGGGTCACCGAGACGGCGAAGAAGGCCAAGGCGGTCGTCAGCAGATATCCGAGCGGTTCCAGGAGCAGCGCGTAGCCGACGATGGTCGCGACGAACGAGCCGACTCGGCGTACGTTGACCGGCAGAGATGGGTCGATGAGCTCGGCCTCGTCGGGCTGGGCGTGGCCGCCACGCAGGAGGTTGATCACGACAGCCACGGCGGCGACGGTGAGCAGTCCTCCGACGAGGAAGGGCACGGGGCGGGGGCCGACGTTGCTGGCCGCCTCCGGGACGTCGATCGTCGCGGTGTAGGCGAGGATGAAGACCCCGAGAGCGAGGAGGAGCCCGGCGAACGCGAGCTCCCCCTTGCTCTTGACGCCCTTCATGACAGGGGCGGTCATGCCAGACCCAGCTCCTTCAGCTGGGTTTCTGCCTCGGCCTCGTCCTTCTCGAGCTGCGCCTCGAACTCGTCGGTGCCGAGGTACTCGTCGGTCCAGCCGTTGGTTTCGCGCACCTTCGCCCAGGCTTCGCTGTCGTTCATGGTCTTGAACGCCTCGTCGAGGTCCTTGCGGTCGCTCTCGCTGATGCCTGGAGGGGCGAAGATGCCGCGCCAGTTGACGAAGACCGCGTCCGGGTAGCCCGCGTCGGTGATCGTGGGGATGTCCGGGTTCACCTCGAGCGGGGCGTCCGAGGAGGAGGCGAGCACCTTGAGCTTGCCGGCCTCGACCTGCTCGGCGAACTCGGCGTAGCCCGAGATGCCGGCGGCCACACGTCCACCCAGCATCGCCGTAGTGACCTCGGCTCCCCCGTCGTAGGTCACGAAGTTGACGTCGGTGGGGTTCACACCGACCTCCTGCGCGAGGATTCCGCCCCACTGGTGGTCGACACCGCCCTGGTTGCCGATGGCGATGGGGTTCTCGCCGGGATCGGCCTTGAGCGCGGCCAGGAAGTCCTCCAGCGTCTCGAACTTCGAGTCCGCGGGGACGACGACGACCTCGTACTCGCCGATCAGCCGGGCGATGGGGGTCGCTTCGCTGAGCTTGTTGTCGGCCTTGTTGGTGAGGACCGCGCCGACGAGGGCCTTACCGGCGACCATCAGGTCGCTGGCGTCGTTGCCCTGGACGTACTGCGAGAGGGCGACGGTGCCGCCGGCTCCCGGGGTGTTGGTCACCTGGACTCGCTTGGCGATGCCCTCGTCGGTCAGCACCTTCTCCATGGCCCTGGCGGTCTGGTCGTAGCCGCCGCCGGGGTCGGAGGGGACGACGATGCTGGCTCCCTTGGCGAGAGGGCTATCGGCCGGCGTAGCCGTGCTCCCGTCGGCGCCACACGACGTCAGCGCCGATGCGCCGATCAACGTAGCCGTGAGCAATGCCACGGACTTGGTCTTGGCCAGTTTCCTCATGTCTGTTCTCCCTGCCCTTCGTTGGGCCACTTGTGGTGATGTGACGACGGACACTACTCCGCTGCGCACATGTATACAAGTATGAAAGAAGACGAATCTCTGTTAAAGTTTCGCCATGGCCCCGAAGACTCAGACCCGGATGTCCGGAGCCCACCTCGTCTACCTCGAGCTGAAACGTCGGATCCTCGACCTGGAGCTCGCGCCCGGCGAACGGCTCTTCGAACCGGCACTGTCGGCGGAGCTGAAGGTCAGCCGTACGCCGGTCCGCGAGGCGGTGCGACGCCTGATCGCCGAGAACCTCCTCGAGCAGCAGCCCACCGGTGGCGTCGTCGTCCCCGACCGTGGCGAGCACGAGGTCGCCGAGCTCTACGACGTGCGTGCGAGCCTCGAGGCGCTGATGGCGGCCACAGCCGCACGTCGTGCCACCGAGACCGACCACGCCCAGCTCCGGAGCCTGGCCGAGCGCAACGCAGCCCTGGTCGGCTTCGCCGACGACGCGATGTCGACCGGCAAGGCGATCCATACCGAGATCGCGCGGATCGCCGACAACGGCTGGGCGCTTCGGCTACACGAGCAGATCTCCAACCAGCTCCAGCGCTACCGGATGTACACCAACCACACCCAACGGCGTCGCGACGAGGCTCTCGCCGAGCACCAGGAGCTCGTGGACGCGGTCACCGGAGGCGACGCGGACCGCGCCAGCCACCTCGCGTTCGTCCATGTCACCCACGCCCGCGACGAAGCCATCCGCGCGATCAGTGCCCGTGACTGAACCGACCGCCTCGGTCCGGCGCTGGGCCGTCCCGTTCTTCGCCCACACGGTCCTGATCCAGGCGGTCACCTTCGTCCTGCGACCCACGGCCGTCTACCGAGCCCTCGAGCTCGACGTCCCGTCCTATTGGATGGGCGCCCTCGGAGCCACGTTCGCGATCGTCCCCCTGGTCCTCGCGGTCCCGGCCGGCCTGCTGTCGGACAGGTACGGCGAGCGGCCGGTGATGGTGACCGGAGGCCTGATCACCATCGGTTCGGCGACAGCCTTCCTGTACCTGGGGCACAGCGTCGCCGGCGTGATCGCGGCTACCGTGCTCCTGGGCATCGGCCACCTGCTCTCGGTCGTCGCCCAGCAGGCCATGGTGGCCAACCGGACCCCACGCGCCCGCTACGACTCCGCCTTCGGCCATTACACCTTCGCCGCGTCCGCCGGGCAGGCGATCGGGCCTGGACTCATCATCCTCTTCGGGGGCTCCCAGGCAATCCCCCACACCGGGGCCATCTTCACCGCCTCGCTCGCGCTGAGCGTGGCGCTCCTGCTGGCCGCGATCGCGACGCCGTCCACGCACGACCGACGCGGAGATCGCGGCCCGGTCGAGGGTTCGGTCCGCGACCTCGTACGCCGCAAGGGGCTGCTCCGCGCCCTGACGGTGAGCTGTGTCGTGCTCGCCGCGGTCGACATCAGCCTGGTCTATCTGCCGCTGCTCGGGACCGAGCGCGACATCGCCTCGGGCACGATCGGCCTGCTGCTCGCGCTCCGCGCCGGCTCCTCGATGATCTCGCGCCTCATGCTGGGCAGACTGACCGAACGGCTCGGCCGCCCCCTGGTCCTCACCGGGAGCGTCACTCTCGCGGCGCTGGCGATGGCACTGGCGCCGATCCCGATGCCGGTGGTCCTGCTCGGCTTCGTCGTCGTCGTGATGGGTCTGTCCCTGGGGGCCGGCCAGCCGCTGACGATGTCGTGGCTTGCGGAGGCCACTCCCCCAGGCCTGCGTGGCCGGGCCATGTCGCTGCGCCTCACCGGCAACCGCCTGGGCCAGGTCGTCGTCCCGTCGCTCGCCGGCCTCGTCGCGGTCGGGGCCGGCGCTTCCGGTGTGCTCTGGGTGACGGCCGCGGCACTCGGTGTCGTCGCCGCGGCCTCCAGGTCGATCCCGAGATCCGACCCCAACCCGTAGCCGTCGCTCAGCCGACGAGGCGGACGACCCGTGCCCCGTCCAGAGCGGCGATCTTCTCGATGACCTCGCCGGCAGGGCGCTCCCCGAGGTCGGTGAGCCCGTAGCCCAGATGGTCGCGCGTGGCCACCACCTGACCACTGACGTTCAGCCCGGCACCCAGCAACAGCTGGGTCATGCCGGCGAGCACACCAGGGATGTTGTCGTGCAGCACCGCCAGACGGCAACCGTCGCCACGCGGCGCCTGGGCGTTGGGAAGGTTGACGCACAGCCCGGTGTTGCCGTCGGTGACGAACCCGGCGAGCTTGCCGGCCACGAACTCCCCGATCTCCTCCTGCGCCTCCTGGGTGGAGGCACCGACGTGCGGGGTCAGGATGACGTTGTCGAGACCGCGCAGCGCGGAGACGAACTCGTCGCCCTGCGCCTTGGGCTCGATCGGGAAGACGTCGAGCGCAGCACCGGCGAGGTGACCCGAGAGCAGGTGCTCGCGCAGGGCGACGTCGTCGACGACCATCCCGCGCGAGGCATTGATGAAGACCGCGCCGTCGCGCATCTGCCGAAACTCCGCATCACCGAACATCCCGGCGTTGCCGGGGCGCCCGTCGACATGGATGCTGACGACGTCGGAGAGGTTCAGCAGCTCCTCCAGGGTCGCGAGACGGCGTACGGTCCCGTGGGCCGGGCGATCGGCCACGTCGAAGAAGACCACCCGCATGCCCAGGCTCTCGGCAACGGTGCCCAGCTGCGTACCGATGTTGCCGTAGCCGACGATGCCCAGGGTGCGTCCGCGGACCTCGTGACTGCCCTTGGCCGACTTGTCCCAGATGCCCTCGTGCATCCGCTGCGTCTTCTCGGTCAGGCGACGGGCCAGCGCGATGATCTCGCCGATGACGAGCTCGACGACGCTGCGGGAGTTGGAGTAGGGCGCGTTGAACACGGGTATGCCCGCAGTGGCGGCGGCCGCCAGGTCGACCTGGTTGGTGCCGATGCAGAAGCAGCCCAACGCCTGCAGGTCCGGCGCAGCCTCGATCACCGCAGAGGTCACGCTGGTGTTGGACCGGATGCCCAGCAGAGTCACCCCGGGAAGGGCGGTGATGAGCTCGGCCTCGGACATGGACGCCGGGTGCTGGTGGACCTCGTAGCCGGCCCTCTCGAGCACCTCGACGGCGCTGGGATGGATGTTCTCCAGAAGAAGCGCGCGCCCCGCTGCGCCCGTGGCCGCGCTCATGCGCCGACCCAGAACGTACGCATGTTGGTGAACTCGCGCATACCGACGCCGGCCAGCTCGCGGCCGTAGCCGCTCTTCTTGGTGCCACCGAAGGGCACCCGCGGGTCGGAGGCGACGATCGCGTTGACGAACGCGGCACCCGAGGTGATCCGCCCGGCCACGCGCACGCCGCGCTCCACATCGGAGGTCCACACGCTCAGCCCCAACCCGAACTCGGTCTGGTTGGCGAGCGCGATCGCCTCCTCATCGTCGGCGGCCACGCTGATCGCAGCCACCGGTCCAAAGGTCTCCTCGTCGAAGACCGGCATGCCAGGACGTACGTCGGTCAGCACGGTGGGCTCGAAGAAGTAGCCGGGCCGCTCGGCGGCACCTCCACCGGCGAGAAGCTTGGCTCCACCGGCTATCGACTCCTCCACCTGGCGGGCCAGGCCCGCGCGCAGGTCGTCTCGCGCCATCGGCCCGACGTCGACGCCCTCCGAGGCGGGATCTCCCATCCGGAGCGCCTCCACACCGGCGACGAAGGCGTCGGTGAACTCCTCGGCGACACCCCTACTGACGATGAACCGCTTGGCGCACACACAGCTCTGTCCGGCGTTGTGGAAACGGGCCCGCACCGCGGCGGCAGCCGCGGA
The DNA here is from genome assembly GCF_042801335.1 of Nocardioides sp. NPDC057577. NCBI lineage: Bacteria > Bacillati > Actinomycetota > Actinomycetes > Propionibacteriales > Nocardioidaceae > Nocardioides > Nocardioides sp. NPDC057577. Next base: position 40,888 of record NZ_JBHVGB010000018.1, read on the forward strand.
CGGCACGTCGGCGTCATCGAGAACCACGAATGCGTCCGAGCCGCCGAGCTCGAGGACCGACTTCTTGGCGGCCCGGCCGGCTGCCGCGCCGACGGCGGCACCGGCGCGGTTGCTGCCGGTGAGCGTCACCGCAGCGATGCGGTCGTCCGCGATCAACGCCTCGGTCGTCGCCGGGACGTCCGGCTCGGCGATCACGAGCGTGGTCACGAGGCCCTCGGGGAAGCCCGCACGCACGAAGAGGTCCTGGATCGCCAGCGCGCACCCGGTCACGTTCGGCGAGTGCTTGAGCAGCACCCCGTTGCCGGCGGTGACCGCGGGGATGGCGAAGCGCATGACCTGCCACAGCGGGAAGTTCCACGGCATCACCGCGAGGAGCAGTCCGAGCGGCTCGTAGGAGACCCATGCCTGAGCCTCACCGACGTCGACCTGCTCGCGGCCTAGGATCGCCGGGGCGTTCGCGGCGTAGTACTCGGCGGTCAGGGCCGACTTGTCGACCTCACCGGCCGCCTCTGCGAGCGGCTTGCCCATCTCCCGGACGATCTGCTCGGCGAGGTCGGCGCGATCGGTGCGGAGCTGCTCCACGAGCCGCTCGACCACCTGGATCCGGTCTGCTAGCGGCACCTCTCCCCAGCGCACCGCGACCCTCGCGCCCTTCGCCACCAGGACGTCGATCTGCTCGGGGGTGTGCGGCTGGTAGGTCGCGAGGATCTCGTCGGTCGCGGGGTTGCGGACCTCGATGGTGTACTGGTCGGCGTTCACTGGTCACGCGCTCCCTTGTCGTTCTCCGAGAGGTGCTCGAAGGTCTCACCGGTCTCGGTCATGGTGCGGGTGACGTACCGTCCGCCGTAGACCCAGTAGATGCGCATCACTCCCTCGCCACGGTTGAAGAAGCGGTGCGGCACCCCGGCCGGCACCCAGGACGCGTCTCCGACCTCCATGTCGAAGGTCTCGTCACCGATCTGTGCTGTCGCCTGGCCCTCGAGGATCAGCACCGACTCCTCGACGTTGTGGCTGTGCAGGGGCAGGCCGCGGCCGACCTGGAAGACGGTCTGGCCCGTCGTGACGAGGTTCCGGTCGCTGTTCCACTTCCCGACGTACGGGATCGTGGCGACGCCGCCGCCCCGGTCGAACGGCTCGACCTCGTTCGGACGGATGATCATGTTCGGGGCTTCGGGTTGCTTGCACATGGTGATTCCTTCGGGGCGGATCAGGCGTGGTGGATGAGCTGGTCGGCGAGGCAGTTCACTTGCGAACCGGGGACGAGGTAGGCCTCGGCGGCTGCCCGCCAGACCTTGAAGTGAGGCGCCGCCCGGTGCGCCTCGACGGCCGCCGCGTCGGCGTACAGCTCGTAGAAGAAGAAGTGGTGGTCGTCGGCTCGGTCGCAGACGACGTCGAAGTAGAGGCAGCCGGCCTCGTCGTTGAAGGACGCGTGGGCGTTGGCCTCGATGGCGGCGAGGAAGTCCGGCCGGGATCCGGGCTTGACCTGGACGGAGACGACGAGAGCGATCATGCGGGTTCCTTGGGGTGAACGAGGCTAGGTCTGTGTACATGTATACATGCACGCAGACCCGCTTGCCAAGGCGAAGCCACCGGTTCCGGACCCGTCGCGGGCAGCCGGTCGGGTAGCCTCGACCCCGAATCGCCATGACAGAGAAATCCATGGCTCGCCCATCTGGCGGGCAATACGCCTACGAAGAGCTCAAACGACGCATCCTCGAGCTCGAGCTCGAGCCCGGGACGCGGCTCTACGAGCCTCAGCTCGCGACCGAGCTCGACATCTCACGGACTCCCCTGCGTGAGGCGCTGCGGCGCCTGATCGCGGAGAACCTCCTCGACCAGCACGCCACCGGCGGCGTCTTCGTCCCCAAGCTCGACGCACGCGACATCGCCGAGCTCTACGAGGTGCGGGCCGCACTCGAGTCGATGATGGCGTCCGCGGCATGCACCAAGGCGACGCCGAGCGACATCACCGAGCTCGAAGGCATCGTGGCGCGCAACGCCGCGCTGGTGAGCTTCGCCGATGATGCGATGAACCTCGGCAAGGCGCTGCACGCCAAGGTCGGCGCCATCGCCGACAACGCCTGGGCGCTCCGCCTCCACGACCAGGTGGCCAACCAGATGGCGCGCTACCGCCTCTTCACCAACCACACCCAGGAACGACGAGACCAGGCCCTCGCCGACCACCGGGCGATCTTCGAGGCGGTCCGCGACGGCGACAGCGAGCGAGCCGCGGCCATCGCCCACTCCCACGTCCTGGACGCCCGGGACGAAGCGCTGCGAGCGATCGGCAGCCAGCTGGCCTGACCGCCCGATTTTCGGCGTTCCCGGGCGCCGAGGGCTCACCCACGGCACTATGTCGGGCATGCGAGCCAGCCCGACCCTCCCGCTCGGCGTACGCCTCGGCTACGGCTCCGGCTCCGTGGCGACCGGCACGTTCGGCACGATCCCGGGGCTGATGCTGCTCCCCTACCTGACCGACAGCCTCGGGATCGCCGCGCTGGCGGCGGGATTCATCGTGTTCGCCCCCAAGGCGTGGGATGTCGTGCTGAACCCGATCGCGGGCCGGATCAGCGACCGGACGGTGGACCCGCGGGGGCCGCGACGGCCGTGGCTGCGCCGGGCCGGGATCGCGCTGGCGGTGACGTTCGCGCTGCTGTTCGCGGCGCCGTCGATGGCGACCGGGCTCGAGGCGGCCTGGGTGCTGGTCGTGTTCCTGGGCTGCGCGACGGCGTACGCCTTCTTCCAGGTGCCCTACGTCGCCATGCCCGCCGAGCTGACAGAGTCCTACGACGAACGCACCCGGCTGATGACCTGGCGGGTCGCGATCCTGGCACTCACCATCCTGCTCGCCGGCGCGACCGCACCGATGATCCGCGATGCGGTCGGTGGCCGCGACGGCTACCGGGTGATGGGCGTGGTGATGGCGGTGCTCATCCTGATCGGGGTGCTCAGTGCGTACGTCGGGACCCGCCGGGCGCCTGTCCACACCGTCCAGCCCGGGGCCGGCACCCTGCGCGACCAGCTCCGGATCGTGGCCGCGGCACCCGACTTCCGCCGGCTGCTGATCACCTTCGTGATCCAGGCGGTCGCCTTCGGGGCGATGCTGGCCGGAGTCGACTACCTCGCCGGCGACGTGATCGGCCGCGACGGCGCGGCGACGATCCTGTTCGTCTGCTTCGTCGGCCCCGCGCTGCTGCTCACCCCCGCGTGGGCCGCGCTCGGCGCCAGGATCGGCAAGAAGAACGGGTACGTCGCCGCCTCGGTCGTCCTCGCCGTCGGCGCGCTCCTCGCCGCCACCGCCCAGACCGCACCGGTGGCTCTGGTCTATGCCGCGGTGGTGCTGGTCGGGGTCGGGTACGCCGGGTGCCAGGTCTTCCCGATGGCGATGCTTCCCGACGCTGCCGCCGTCGACGCCCGGCGCAGCGGGTCGAGCCGGATCGGGGTCTACACCGGCGTCTGGACCGCCGGGGAGACCCTCGGGCTGGCGCTCGGACCCGGCGTCTACGCAGCGGTGCTGGCGCTCGGTGGCTACCGGTCCTCGACCGGCACCGACGTCGCCCAGCCGGACTCGGCGCTGACCGCGATCACGCTCGGTTTCTCGGTGCTGCCGGCCTGCCTGGCTCTGCTCAGCCTGCTGTGGCTGCGGGGCTACTCGCTCACCGCCGACGACGTAGATGGGACCGTGACCGTATGACCGACGCCCTGACCCAACTCCGCGAGCTGCAGACCGCCGACCTGCCGGTGCACGGCGGCCGCACCCTCGCCTACGTCTACGACTCGGGCCTGCCCGACATCGACCGGATCGGCCGCGAGGCGGTCGCCGCCTACGCCGGTTCCAACGGCCTGGACCCGACCGCGTTCCCGAGCCTGCTCCGGATGGAGACCGAGGTGGTCGGGATGGCGGCCGACCTGCTGGACGCGCCGGAGACGGTGGTCGGGACGGTCACCTCCGGTGGCACCGAGTCGGTGCTGCTGGCGGTGCAGACCGCGCGCGACGCCCATCCCGGGATCGAGCAGCCCCGGATGGTGCTCCCCACGACGGCACACGCCGCGTTCCACAAGGCCGCGCACTACTTCGGGGTCGAGCCGGTGCTGGTGCCGGTGGGGCCGGATCATCGGGCCGATCCGGCCGCGATGGCCGCGGCGATGGACGAGCGCACGGTGCTGGTGGTCGCCTCGGCGCCGTCCTATGCGCACGGGGTCGTCGACCCGGTCACCGCGATCGCGGCCGCCGCGGCCGAGCGCGGGATCCGCTGCCACGTCGACGCGTGCATCGGCGGCTGGGTGCTGCCCTACGCGACGCGGCTGGGGCGGGACGTACCGGCATGGACGTTCGCGGTCGACGGCGTCACCTCGATCTCCGTCGACCTGCACAAGTACGCCTACGCCCCCAAGGGCACCTCGGTGCTGCTGCACCGCACCCCGGACCTGCGGCGGCCGCAGTTCTTCGCCTCGGCCGCATGGCCCGGCTACACCATGCTCAATTCCACGATGCAGTCGACGAAGTCGGGTGGGCCGCTGGCCGGCGCCTGGGCCGTGATGCGCACGCTGGGAGACACCGGCTACGAGCGGCTCGCCCGCGACGTCTTCGAGGCGGTTGACCGCATCCGCGGCGGCGTCGGTGAGATCCCCGAGCTCGCCGTGGTAAGCACTCCCGACTCCACGCTGATCGCGCTCACCACCGACGAGACCTGCGACCCGTTCACGGTCTGCGACGAGATGGCGGCGCGCGGCTGGTACGTCCAGCCGCAGATGACCTTCGCCGGCTCCCCCGCCACCATCCATCTGTCGGTGAGCGCGGCGACGCTCCCCCACGTACCAGAGCTCCTCGCCGCCCTCGCCGAGGCGGTCGCGGCCGCCGTGGCGGCCGGCCCGGTCACCGTCGACCCCACCGTCGCCACGTTCATCGGCGGGCTCGACCCGACCTCCTTGTCGGAGGAGGACTTCGACGGCCTGTTGCTCGCGGCCGGGCTCATCGGCGCCAACGGCGAGCAGGACGAGCTGGCGCTGCCGCAGCGGATGGCCGAGGTCAACGCGATGCTCGACCTGGCCTCCGCCGCGATGCGCGAAGCGCTGCTCGTCGCCTTTCTCGACCGACTGACTCGGCCTATTCGGCGCTGATCCGGCGTTTCCTCCTGGCCAGCATCACGATCATGGCGATCACGAGCGCGGCGACGATGCCGCCCCGAATCTGTACGTCTCGAGACCTGGCAGCCACCTGGGTGCGCTGCTTCACCTCGTGAACCTTCTCCTTCCCGCGCGTCTTCACATCCAGCCGCGCGGCGAGCTCGTCGAGGGTGTCGGCCATCTCGTGTCGGGTGCTGTCCAGCTCGGCCTCGACTGCGGCGATGCTGTCGTCGCCACCCCCGGCGGGCCGGGGCACAGGGTGCTGCGTCATGGCGTACTCCTCGGGGTGTGGTCCTCGGCGTGGCGGTGCTTGACGGTCTCCACGTCCCGCCTGAGGTTCTCGGTGGCACGTTCGGGCTTCATCGGGGTTCCCTCGGAGACCTGCTTCTTCCCGAACAGGGCGATGCCACCGGCGATGACCAGGAGCACGGCTCCGACCAGCACCGCGGCCAGCCAGGCATCCATGACCAGCGCCAGGGCGAGAATCGCCGCGGCGATCAGGACCCCGAGGCCGTACAGAGCCACCAGGCCGGCCGCGCCGAACGCCCCGGCCCCCTTGCCGGTGTGCTTGGCCTTCTCGGTCAGCTCGAGTCGGGCGAGCTCGAGCTCGCCGCGCATGAGGCCGGACATCTCCGTGGAGAGTCGCGAGACCAGCTCGCCCATCGATGCGTCGGTCTGGTGATGAACCGTCACGACTCCCACCCCCGCGGCACGTCGGCCACCGGGTCCACGGTGTCGTGGGGACGGGGTGCGCTCGGCGTCGTCTGGGAGGTCGGGGCAGATGCCGACGACGGCGTGGAGTCGCCAGGCATCTTGTCCTGGACGGCGTGGCGGGCCGCGTCAGCCTTCTCCCCAGCCACGACCCGAGCGTTGTGCGCCTTCTCCTGGACGCGCGGGTCGTGCCACAGCTCCTGTGCCTTGGCCACCATCGCGTCGTACCGCTCACGTCCAGCGCGAGCGCCGAGGACGTAGCCGATACCGAAGGCGGCCAGCAATGCTGGTTTCTTGAACATGTGTTCCTCCTCCTCGCTGTAACTGGTCGGTACCCAGAAGGCGAGGAGATACGCGGACAAACTGGGTTATCATCTTCTTGAAGGGGAGTACCTCCGTAGCCACGTGTCGTCATCCCGGCTTCCCGCCCGGCCCGTGGAGCGCCAGCTGAGGAAGACCTTCGTCGGACTATTCGATGGAGGTTCAGCGATGTCTATGACCCTGTGGGACCGTTCGGTGCTCGGTGTGTGGCAGTCTCAGCCGCCGCCCGAGCCCGACACGAACGGCACCGAACCGACCAGGCCCGAGCACCCGTCGCTGCTGGCATCGGCCGAGGCGCAGGCCATCACGCTGGGCGAGGTCTTCGCCTGGGCCGGCCTCGCGATCTGGGGTGGCGCACTGGTCGCGTTCGTGGTGTACGACTTCGCCCGGACCTACCAACATCACCACCATCCGGCACTCCCTCACAAGCCGGGCCACAGCGATTCCGGGCGGCATCAGGACGCTAGGTGAGCACCGGGGCGATCGACTCGCTCGCGACGCCCACCCTGTGGCTGGTCACGGTCGGTGCCCTCCTGGTCCTGCTGGCACTCGACTTCGTGATCACCCGACGCCCGCACGAGGTGTCGATGCGCGAGGCGCTGCGCTGGTCGGTCTTCTACATCGCGCTGCCACTGGCGTTCGGACTCTTCGTCTGGTGGCGCTACGGCTCCACGCGCGGGTTGGAGTACATCACCGGCTATCTGGTGGAGAAGTCGCTCAGCGTCGACAACCTCTTCGTGTTCATGCTGCTGCTGGCGGCGTTCGCCGTCCCGCTCGAGCTCCAGCAGCGCGTCCTGTTGTACGGCATCGTCGGCGCACTGGCCCTGCGGGCGGTGTTCATCGCGATCGGCGCGGTCGCGCTCGCGGCCTTCGACTGGACGTTCCTGGTCTTCGGTCTGATCCTGATCGCCACCGCGGTGAAGGTCGTCGCGAAAGGAACCGGCGGCGGGACCGTCGACGTCGACACGTTGCGGAGCGTGCGGCTGGCCCGCCGCTTCGTCCCGGTCACGCCCGACTATCAGGGTCCGCGGATGCTCGGCCGGGTGGATGGCCGGCGGGCGCTCACACCGTTCGCCCTCGTGGTGCTGGCCGTACTGACCACCGATGTCGTGTTCGCGGTCGACTCGGTGCCGGCCGTGTACGGCATCACCGGCGACCCGTTCCTGGTGTTCGTCACCAACGCGTTCGCGCTGCTCGGGCTGCGGGCCCTCTACTTCGTGCTTCAGGGCGCGCTGAACAGGCTGGTGCACCTGGACGTGGGGCTTGCGGTGATCCTCGCGTTCATCGGGGTCAAGCTCGGGCTGCACTGGGCGCACCAGCGGTGGGAGGCGGTTCCCGAGATCCCCACGCCGGCCTCCCTCGCGGTGATCGCCGGGGTCCTCGCCGTGACCGCCCTCACCAGTCACCTGGCCACGCGTCGCCGCAGTCGTGACACCGCAGGGGCGCGCTGACCGCGAGGCCGGTCATGCCTGACCCGCGTGGCGCATCGCGAGCAGGGAGATCAGGTCGTAGGCGACATGCGATGCCGCGACACCGGTCAGCTCGGCATGGTCGTACGCCGGGGCGACCTCGACCACGTCCGCGCCGATCAGGTTCAGGCCGACGAAGCCGCGCAGGATCTCCAGCAGCTCACGCGAGGTGAGCCCGCCGGCCTCGGGGGTGCCGGTGCCGGGAGCGTGGGCGGGGTCGAGGACGTCGATGTCGACCGAGACGTAGACGGGACGGTTGCCGACCCGCTTCCGGATCTTCTCGACCACCTCGTCGACACCCTGGCGGAAGACGTCGGAGGAGGTGACGATCCCGAAGCCGAAGCGACGGTCGTCCTCGAGGTCCTTCTTGCCGTAGAGGGGTCCGCGGGTGCCGACGTGGCACAGCGCCTCGGTGTCGAGGATGCCCTCCTCCACAGCCCGCCGGAACGGGGTGCCGTGGGTGTACTCGGCACCGAAGTAGGTGTCCCAGGTGTCCAGGTGGGCGTCGAAGTGCACCAGCGCGACCGGGCCGTGCCGCTCGGCGGCGGCACGCAGCAACGGCAGCGCGATCGTGTGGTCGCCACCGATCGTCACCAGCCGGGTCCCGCCCGCGGTGAGCTCGAGCGCGGAGGCCTGGACGGTGTCGAGCGCCTCCTCGATGTGGAACGGGTTGGCCGCGATGTCGCCCGCGTCGACCACCTGGGCCGAGGCGAACGGCGAGACGTCCAGCGCCGGGTTGTAGGGACGCAGCAGGCGCGAGGACTCCCGCACGTGCGAGGGGCCGAAGCGGGCACCCGGCCGGTAGGAGACGCCGGTGTCGAACGGGACCCCGACGACCGCGATGTCGGCGTGCTCCACCTGGTCGAGGCGGGGCAGCCGCGCGAACGTCGCGAAGCCGGCGTAGCGGGGGTTCTTGGAAGCGTCGAGGGGACCGACGGGCATGGGTGGTTCTCCTTGCGTGGTGCGGTGCAGCGGGGTGGATCAGCCGACGACGGCAGCGGGCGCGGGCCCCTCCACCGAGGTGACCGGGGTGTTCGCGGCCGGTCCGGTCGGGACCAGACGAGCGCCTTCGGGCCCGTAGGCATCACGCGGCTCGGGGAAGACGAAGAGCAGTCCCACGTAGAGCAGCGCGGCCAGGCCCATCCCGAGCGGGATCGAGATGTCGACCCCACCGGGGATCAGCGAGGCGGCCGGACCGACGAACTGGCCGGGCAGGTTCACGAAGGTGAGCGCGACGGCGGCCGCGACCAGCCAGGCGGCCAGGCCGCGCCAGTTCCAGCCGTGGGCGAACCAGTAGCGGCCACCGCGCTGGCGGCGGTTGAAGACCTGGAGAGCATCGGAGTCGTACCAGCCGCGCCGGACGTACCAGCCGACCATCATCACCATCATCCAGGGGACGGTGCAGCTGACGATGAGGACGGCGAAGGTGGAGATGCTGGAGACCACGTCGAAGACGAAGCGGCCGATGAAGATGACCCCGATCGCGAAGACGCCGATCAGCACCGTGGACTGGACGCGGTTGAAACGCGGGAAGACGCTGGAGAAGTCCAGGCCGGTGCCGTAGAGCGCGGTCGTGCCGGTCGACATGCCACCGATCAGGGCGATCAGGGCGACCGGGACGAAGTACCAGCCCGGCGCGATCGCGAGCAGGCCGGAGGCGTACGCACCGGAGGCGAAGATCTCGGGCTCGCGGGTGGCGATGATCGTCATGGTGACCAGACCGAAGCAGAACGGTACGAGGGTGGCGATCTGCGCCAGGAACGCGGCGGCCATCGAGGACCGTCCGGAGGTTTCGCGCGGGATGTAGCGGGCCCAGTCGCCCAGGAAGGCGCCGAAGCTGACCGGGTTGGACATCACGATCAGCGCGGAGCCGACGAACGCCGCCCAGAAGCCGGGCTCACCGAACGCCTCCGAACCGGCGCCGAACGCACCGGCGTAGCCGGGGTCGAAGTCGCCGGCGAAAGCGACGATGCCGAGCAGGAAGAGCAGGGTCGCGGCGATCACGGCGATCTTGTTGACCAGCAGCATGAACCGGAAGCCGTAGATGCACACGACCAGGACGAGCACGGCGAACAGGCCGTACGCCAGTGCCAGGGTCAGGTCGTTCTCCGGCAGCCCTACCGCGCGGTTGGCGCCGCCGACGAGCACGTCGCCCGAGCTCCAGACCGAGATCGAGAAGAACGCGAGCGCGGTGAGCAAGGAGAGGAACGAGCCGACGATCCGGCCGTGGACGCCGAGGTGGGCCGAGGAGCTGACCGAGTTGCTGGTGCCGTTGCGCGGGCCGAACAGGGCCATCGGGGCGAGGACGACGGCACCGAGGAGCAGCCCGAGCAGCGTGGCCATCAGGCCGTGCGCGAAGGAGAGCCCGAACAGGATCGGGAAGCTGCCGAGCACCACGGTGGCGATCGTGTTGGCGCCGCCGAAGGTGAGCCGGAACAGGTCGATCGGCCGGGCGCTGCGCTCTGGGTCGGGGATCGGCTCGACGCCGTGCTGCTCGACCTCGGTGACCTTGGGAGGCTGGACCTGCGTGCTCATCTCACGTCCTCGCTCGGGTGGGCGGAGAGGTGCTCGTGCACGGCGAGAAGGTCGCCGTCGATGAGACGGAAGACGATCGTCTCCCGCTCCCGCGTGGTCTCGGCGGGTCCACTCGTCGAGGTCGTGGTGAGGACGTCGTGGCTGAAGACCGCGGTGTCACCGTGGACCTGGACGAGACGGGCGCTGCTCCGGCAGGACTCGACCCGCCAGCCCTCGGCGACCCAGGCGGCCCAGAGGCGCTGGTAGGCAGCGCGGTCGTCGAGCCGGCGCGGCTCTGTGTGGAAGACGAAGCTGGCCTCGGCGGCGAAGCAGGCGAAGTAGGCCGCGGTGTCGGTCGCGGCGAAGGCCGCGACGAGCCGGTCGGCGGCCTCGTGGACCTGCGACTCGGTCAGCGTGGCTGATGGGGCGGCGATCGTGGACACCGGGCCTCCTGGGTCTGTGGGTCGGCCGAGATCTGCGTCACTCTAAGAGCATCCCAAGAGGTGCCGCAATCGTTTCGTTCTTAACCTGGCCGTAATAGCTGTCGATATGCCTGCAAGACCCGGAGGATCCGTCATAATGGCAGTCGATCCCTGTCCTGGAGGATCGATCCGACCTTGGAGACGCTCCCAAAAAATGTCGAACGAAATCACGCCCGGCGTCCTCGACGGCACCGATGAGGCGATCCTCGTCCTGCTCGAGAAGGACGGCCGCCTCACCCACCGCGAGATCGCCGACCAGGTCGGTCTCTCCCGATCAGCTGCGGCCACCCGGGTCCAGCGGCTGCTGAGCGAGGGGCACATCGACGTCCGGGGTGTCGTCCACCCGGCCGTCCTCGGCCATGACGTGCTCGCCCACGTCTCGGTCACCGTGAACGGCCCCGCGACCCACGTCGCCCAGGCGGCCGCGGCGCGCGAGGACACCACCTTGGTCTCGATGACCAGCGGCCACCACGCACTCGTCCTCGAGCTGCGGGCGAAGGACATCGGCCGGATCGACGACGCCCTCGCCGAGGTGCGGACGATCGACGGCATCGTCACCACCGAGACCCTGCTCTACACCGAGGTGATCCGCGACGTCGCCGCCCCGGTCGGCCCGGCGCCGGCCGCCGGCTCGCTCGACGAGACCGACTACGCCCTGTTGCGCGCGCTGCAGGCGAACGGCCGTGCCTCCTACGTCGACCTGGCTGCGAGCGTCGGCCTCTCCCCCGCCGGCGCGCGTCGCCGGGTGGTGCGCCTGCTCGACGGGAACGTCGTCCGGGTAGGGGCCGTCGTGCGCCACTCGGGGCAGGAGCGGCGTACGGCCACCGGGGTCGGCCTCCGACTCGACGGCGCCGCCCACCGCCCGATCGCCGAGCAGCTCGCCGAGCTCCCGTCGGTGACCTTCGTGGCCCGGACCCTCGGTCGCTACGACGCCCTGCTCACGGTCAGCACCGCCACCTCCGGCGACCTCGTCGGCGTCCTCGACCACATCCGCGAGCTCACCGGCGTCCGCGAGGCGGAGACCTGGAGCCATCTCCGCTTCGTCAAGGAGACCTACGCCTCCCTGCACCTCGGCGGCGGCTGAGCAACCGCCGAAGCTTCAGCCCGGCAGGTTCCTAGTCGGGGATCTGGCGCAGGGTGGCGACGATCTTGCAATCCGGCCAGTACGTCGCGTGCAGCTGCGCGAACTCGCGCTGCCCGGCGATCGCCTCCTCGAGGGTGTCGTAGCGCATCAGCGCCCAGCCACCGACGACCTCCTTGGCCTCGGCGTACGGACCGTCGACACGCGTGACCTCGCCCTTCTCCACCAGGAAGTTCACCGCGTCCTCGCTGCCGTAGAGACCGCCGCCGTCGAGGAAGTGTCCAGCCGCCGCCTGCTCGCCGATGTAGTCGTCCATCGCCTTGAACAGGGCCTCCGGCGCCGGGCCGATTCCCTCTTCCATCCTCACGAAGCCCATGAAACGGGGCATGATGTGCTCCTCAGTTCGGGGCCAACCGCTTTTCGGTGGCCGACACATGTGCGTCGAACCACATCGTTCTCCTTCGACATCGACATCGGAAGAACTTTCCACCGGCCGCGCGAGCGCCGATGCGTGCGCGGTCAGGCGTTGGCTGCCTCGGACTCGGCTGCCGGCTCCCCCTCCGGGGCACCTGCGGGCGTGCCGCGGGACTTCCGCACCGCGATGGCGACGATCACGGCGGCCACGGCGAAAAGCGCGCCGTAGGCGGCGACCGACTCGGCGTCGAAGTTGCGCAGCAGCGTACGTCCGTTGGTGATCAGGATGATGCTGCCGACCAGGCCGCCGAGGATGGGTAGCGAGAGGTGCTTGACGAGGTAGGCGGCGAACGGGGCGGCGATCACGCCGCCGACGAGGAGGCCACCGATGACGCGCCAGTCGAGCGCCTCCCCGGCCAGTCCGACGAGGAACCCGACACTCGCCGAGAGGGTCGTGACGAACTCGGCGGTGGAGACCGATCCGATCACCTTGCGCGGATGCAGGGTGCCGCTGGAGATCAGGGTGGGCGTGGTCACCGGACCCCAGCCGCCACCACCGGTCGCGTCGATGAAGCCACCGAAGAGACCGAGCGGCGCGAGCAGACCGAGCCCCGGGCGACGTCCCGGGATGAAGACCGGCGGCTTGCCGAAGACGAAGCGGGCGATGATGTAGAGGCCCAGGACGAGCAGGAGACCGGAAACCCAGGGAGTGGCACTCTCGGTGGAGAGGCTGGAGAGAACGGTTGCGCCGACGAACGCGCCGATGCCGCCCGGGATCGCGATCTTGGCCACGACCTTCCAGTCGACGTTCCCGAGCCGCCAGTGGGACACGCCCGAGGCGAACGTCGTCCCGACCTCGGCCAGGTGCACCGACGCCGAGGCGACCGCTGGCGCGACCCCTGTCGCTACCAGCAGGGTGCTCGAGGTGACGCCGTACGCCATGCCGAGCGAACCGTCGACCGCCTGGGCCGCGAGACCGACGAGAGCAAAGATGAGAAGCCGCTCCACGCGTACCTCCTAGGTGCGATCGAAAATGGCGAAGTAGTAATGTAACGCTATTTACTGTACATAGTGCATCGGGGTGTTTGGGGGCTTCTCGATGGGCGGATGGGTCGAGCCGTCGGATGCGCTGGGCTTCTCCGCTGGTCGAGCCGCCCGGGGGTTTTCCGCTGGTCGAGCCGCCGGAGCCGCTAGGCGGAGGCGTGTCGAGACCAACACGGTTGCTTCTGGTTGGGGGAGGCTCGCTTATCGACTGTTCTTCGTTTCAGGGTTCGCCGCCGACCCTTGCTTTGAGTGTTTCTCGATCACGTGCCGCGTCAAGGACGCCCTTCGGGCGCCGGCTTCGCCGGCCG
>NZ_JBHVGB010000019.1:0-53202 GCF_042801335.1 Nocardioides sp. NPDC057577
GCGGGGGCTCAGGTGGAGCGTCACCACGGATGACGTTGCCGTGCCAAGTCGGGTTCGGTCTGCTCACCCATCGAGCCTGGCCGAACAATGCGGAAGGTACATCCGCACGGATACCCAAGTGCGCTGACTCGAAGTCGCTTGGTCTGACCTGCGTGCGAACGAAGATTCGTTCGCCCCGGACAACGCCCCGTCCGCCGTCGCTGAGGGCGCTCGGCGATGCGGCCTAGGTTCCGGTCCCGCCCGAGCTCTCAGCCGTTCTGACGCTGAGGCGCCGGCTCCTCGGTGATCGCCACGGCGATCCATGGGGCCAGGATGTACGCCGGGATCGCCAGCAGCGGCAGGCTCGTCATCGGGGTCGCGATGATCACGAAGGCGATCCCGGTGCAGAACCGCCCCAGCCCGGCACGCCCGCTCAGATAAGCCCCGACCACCGGCCCGATCAGCCCCACGACGACCATCACCGCCACACTCGCCAGCCGCGACAGCTCGATCCCGGAGCTCGTGACGGCAAGGTAGACGGGCAGCACCGTCACCAGGCTCAGCAGCGCGGCGACGCCCCAGGCCTTGTAGGAGCGGGCCAAGCGCTCACGGTTCGTCAGGACGGGGGTCGTCATCGCGGGGTTGGTCATGGGCGGAGTCTCGCAGTGCACCCGTCGCGACCGGCCGCGAAACGCGCGAAACGGCGGAAACCCACACCTGGACAGGTCAGGAGCGGCGCGTCTCGAGGACGCGGAACCCCTTGGCGCTGCCGATGCGCTCGGTCGGAAAGCCCTGCTCTCCGAGCCAGCGCTGGAGGGAGTCGCCGCCAAGGTTCTTGCCGACGACCATGACGGCGCGACCGCCGGGGGCGAGCCGGGGAAGCCAGGTCAGGAGGAGCTCGTGGAGGGCCTGCTTGCCGATCCGGATCGGCGGGTTGCTCCAGATCTCGTCGTACGTCACTGCGGGGTCGACCTCGCCCGGCACGGCAGCGCGATAGCGGTCGCCGAGCCCGAGGGCGGCGGCGTTCTCGTTGGCCAGCAGGACGGCGCGCTCGTTGACGTCGACCCCGGTGACGTACGCCTCCGGCACCGCGAGACCCAGCGCGAGCCCGATCACGCCGTAGCCGCAGCCGAGGTCGAGGACGCGCGCGCCCGGCTTCAGAGCGGGCGGCTCGGTCTCCTTGAACAGCACCGAGGTGCCGATGTCCAGGCGCCCCTTGGCGAAGACGCCGGACCCCGAGACCAGCGAGAGGTCGAGGTCCCACACGGTCGTCGAGACGGGGATCCGTTCGAAGGGCACCGACGGGTCGGCGGAGAAGTAGTGCTCGTCGTCAGTCCCGGTCAACCTCGTGCGCCTCTCTGCGGTTCATGGTGCGTTCGTGCTGGGCCGCCAGCAGTTCGTCGGGCGGGTAGGCGACCTCTTCGAGGGTCAGCCCGTTGGCCGGCGCGATCGGGATCGACGAGGACCGCGAGCGCGAGGCCAGCGACTCCTTGGCCCAGGTGACGTCCTTGCGGCCCTCCCCGATCACCATCAGGCAGCCGACCAGCGAGCGCACCATCGAGTGGCAGAAGGCGTCGGCGAGGACGGTCGCCTCGATGATCCCGTCGGGGCGCCGTTCCCAGCTGAGCTGGCGCAGGTCGCGGATCGTGGTCGCGCCCTCGCGCGGCTTGCAGAAGGAGGCGAAGTCGTTGAGCCCGACGAGATCCGCAGAGGCGACGTTCATCAGCGACAGGTCGAGCGGCCGCGTCCGGTAGAGCACGTGCCCGCGCAGCAGCGGGTCGACGTACGCCGGGTCGTCCACGATCCGGTAGACATAGCGTCGCCACAACGCCGAGAACCGGGCGTTGAAGCCCACCGGCGCCTCGACGGCGGCCCGAACCCGCACGTCGGCGGGGAGGATCCCGTTCAGGCGGCGCACCAGCGCGGCCAGCGGCGACTGCTCGGAGCGTCCGCGCGAGGACTCGAGCACGTCGGCGTCGATGTCGAAGTGGGCCACCTGGCCGCGGGCGTGCACACCCGAGTCCGTCCGCCCGGCGACCGTCACCCACACCTGGGACCGCTCCCCCGTGCCCGGCACGCGCAGCGCGGTCGCGAGCGCTCCCTGGAGCTCCCCCTGGACCGTACGCAGCCCCGGCTGGGTCGCCCAGCCGTGGAACGTGGTGCCGTCGTAGGCGAGGTCGATCCTGATGCGCACGGCCCCATTCTCGCAGCGACCACGTCGTTTGCCAGACTCGGCGCATGCGCTATGTGATCTTCGGAGCAGGAGCGGTCGGCGGCGTCGTGGGCGGCCTGCTGCACCGGGCAGGGATCGAGGTCACCCTGGTGGCCCGCGGTGAGCACCTCCGCGCGATCCAGGACCTCGGCCTCAGCCTCGACACCCCCGACGGCGTGCTGACCCTCGACGTACCCGCCGTCGGCGACGCCGGTGAGGTCGTCTGGACCGAGGACACCGTCGTGCTCCTCAGCGTCAAGGGCCAGCAGACCGAGGCCGCGCTCGAGGACCTGGCGGCGTACGCCCCGCCGGGCACACCGGTCGTCTCCCTGCAGAACGGCGTCGCGAACGAGCCCCGGATCCTGCGGCGGTTCGCCCGGACGTACGCCATCCATGTCATCCTTCCCGCCACCTTCCTGACCCCGGGCGCCGTCGTCCAGGACTCCGGCAACAAGCCCGGCGTCCTGGACATCGGCCGCTACCCCACCGGCGTCGACGAAGTCACCACGGCGATCGCGAACGACCTGGTCAAGGCAGGGTTCCTGAGCGAGCCGCGCGCCGACATCATGGCCTGGAAGCACCGCAAGCTCCTCAACAACCTCGGCAACGGCGTCAACGCCGCGATCGCCCCCGGCTCCAGCGACGAGGAGATCTACGCCCGCTGCCTGGCCGAGGCGGAGACCGCCCTCGCCGCCGCCGGCATCGACGTCGTGACCGCCGACCAGGACCGGGCCCGGCGGGCCGGCCACATCACCGGCCGCGGCCATGCCAACAACAGCTCGACCTGGCAGAGCCTCACCCGCGGCACCGGCGTCGAGATCGACTACCTCTCCGGCGAGATCGTGCTGCTCGGTCGCCTCCACGGTGTCCCGACGCCCGCCAACGAGGCCATCCAGCGCGCGGTCCACGACATCGCCCGCACCGGCGCAGAACCCGGCTCTCTCGACGGCACCGCGTTCCTCACGGGCCTCTGACAGTCCCGCTCGGAATAGGGGTGGTCAGGTGCGCAGCGGCTCCGGCAGGCTGCCTGCCATGAGCTACGCCGCGCCTCCTCCCCCACCGCCCCCTTCGCCGTCGCCGCCGACCCACCTCACCGGCTCCGCCCCTCGATCGACCATGGGTGCCACCATCTTCGTGATCGTGGCGGTGCTGATCCTGCAGATCGCGATCGCCCTGATCGGCTTCCTCCTGACGTACTTCCTCGGAGGCACGATCGCGAGCATGTCCGTCTCCAACGTCGTAACCATCGTGCTCAACGCGCTGCTGTACGCCGTGGTCGCAGGTGGCGCCGCGTACATCGCTCGCACCCCGACGGGCCGGATCCTCGGCATCGTGCTGCCGATGCTCTCCTGGCTGTTGAGCACGGTGTTCTGGTACGGGTTCGTCCGGCTGCTGGACTTCTACAACCCGGCCGTCATCGGCTTCCTCTCGCCGATGTTCCTCATGCTGGTCCTGGCCGGCTGGGGATGTGCCGCCTGGACCGGCCGGCGGTGGCTGATCGGGCTGCCCATCACCTACGTGCTGCTCATCGTGGTGCAGGTTCCGCTGTCGCTCGTGCTGGCGCCCGCCATGTCGCTCGACAACATCGCCGCCGCGCAGCTGCTCTCGGCCCTCTCGACCGTCGCGACGACCGTGGTCATGGTCCTGGGCGGGGTCATCTGCTGGCTCTTGGCCCGCACCGAGCAGACCGCCGGGCAGTGACAGTCGGGAGATGACAGTGGCCCGTCACCCTCGCGGGTGACGGGCCACAGTTCAGAACCAGATCAGGCCTTGGCCTCGTCCTCGGTGGTCTCCGCAGCGGGAGCCTCCTCGGCAGCCTCGGTCTCGACGACCTCGGTCTCCTCGACCGGGGTCTCCTCGACCTTCTCCTCAACGGGGGCGGCAACCGGAGCCGCGGCAGCCGGAGCAGCCTTGGTCTTCGGCTCGTAGGCCTCGTTGACGAGCTCGATCACAGCCATCGGAGCGTTGTCGCCCTTGCGGGGACCGATCTTGGTGATCCGGGTGTAGCCACCCGGACGCTCCGAGAACTGCTCGGCGATCTCGGTGAAGAGGGTGTGCACGACCGACTTGTCGCGGATGGTCTTGAGGACCTCGCGACGGTTGTGCAGGTCACCCTTCTTGGCCTTGGTGATCAGCTTCTCCGCGACGGGGCGGAGGTGCCGAGCCTTGGCCTCGGTGGTGGTGATGCGGCCGTTCTCGAACAGCGCGGTGGCGAGGTTCGAGAGGATCAGCTTCTGGTGCGCGGGCGAACCGCCGAAACGGGCACCCTTCTTCGGGGTAGGCATCGTGCCTGCTCCTTCTCTCCGGCCGTATCAGGTACCGGGGTAGACGCCCCTCACGGGGCGGTTTGGTGGAAACTCAGTACTGCTCGTCCTCGACGAACGCGTCGTCGTCATCGTCGCCGTAGGCGGCGAGGGCGGCGGACGGGTCGAAGCCCGGAGCGCTGTCCTTGAGGGACAGGCCCATCTCGTGCAGCTTCAGCTTGACCTCGTCGATCGACTTGGCGCCGAAGTTGCGGATGTCGAGCAGGTCCTGCTCCGAGCGCGAGATGAGCTCACCCACGGTGTGGATGCCCTCACGCTTGAGGCAGTTGTAGGAGCGAACGGTCAGCTGCAGGTCCTCGACCGGGAGGGCGAGGTCAGCGGCGAGCTGCTCGTCGACCGGCGACGGGCCGATGTCGATGCCCTCGGCGTCGACGTTCAGCTCGCGGGCCAGACCGAAGAGCTCGACCAGGGTCTTACCGGCCGAGGCGATCGCGTCACGGGGAGCGATCGACGGCTTGGTCTCGACGTCGATGACGAGCTTGTCGAAGTCGGTACGCTGCTCGACACGAGTCGCCTCGACCTTGTAGCTGACCTTGAGGACCGGCGAGTAGATCGAGTCGACCGGGATGCGGCCGATCTCGTTCTCGGCGCCCTTGTTCTGGACGGCGGAGACATAGCCGCGGCCACGCTCGACCACGAGCTCGAGCTCGATCTTGCCCTTGTCGGACAGGGTCGCGATCTTCAGGTCGGGGTTGTGCACCTCGACACCGGCGGGCGGCGCGATGTCGGCAGCGGTGACGTCACCGGCGCCGGACTTGCGCAGGTACATGGTGACGGGCTCGTCGTGCTCGGAGGAGACGACCAGACCCTTGAGGTTGAGGATGATCTCGGTGACATCCTCCTTGACGCCCTCGATGGTCGAGAACTCGTGGAGAACGCCGTCGATCTTGATCGAGGTGACCGAAGCACCGGGGATCGAGGAGAGCAGGGTGCGCCGAAGAGAGTTGCCCAGCGTGTAACCGAAGCCCGGCTCGAGGGGCTCGATCACGAAGCGGGAGCGGAACTCCTCGACGGACTCTTCCGACAGGGTGGGGCGCTGTGCGATAAGCACTGATTTGTCCTTTCCGGGCCGACCGCTATTTGACGGACCCGAACTTCAAGGGGTGATGACGGAAGGCTGTGGGGCTGGCAAGGCCCCGGCGTACGACTTCGTATGAAGTTGAACGCCGGGGACTCGCCGTGGTTACTGCTGAGGGTTGATCAGAGCTTCGAGTAGTACTCGACGATCAGCTGCTCCTGGACCGGGACATCGATCTGCGCCCGGACCGGAAGCTGGTGGATCAGGATGCGCATGCGCGACGGCACGGCCTCGATCCACGCGGGGACGACGCGCTCGCCGTGGGTCTCGCGAGCCACGATGAACGGGGTCATCTCCAGGGACTTCTCGCGAACGTCGATGACGTCGTGAGCCGAGACCTGGAACGAAGGCACGTTGACCTTCTTGCCGTTGACCAGGAAGTGGCCGTGAACGACCAGCTGGCGGGCCTGGCGGCGGGTGCGGGCGAAGCCGGCACGGTAGACGACGTTGTCCAGGCGGCCCTCGAGGAGCACCAGGAGGTTGTCGCCGGTCTTGCCACCGCGACGGTGGGCCTCGGCGTAGTAGGAAGCGAACTGCTTCTCCATCACGCCGTAGGTGAAGCGAGCCTTCTGCTTCTCACGAAGCTGGAGGAGGTACTCGCTCTCCTTGATGCGGCCGCGGCCGTGCTGGCCGGGAGGGTAGGGGCGCTTCTCGAACGCCGCGTCGTTGCCGACAAGGTCGACACCGAGACGGCGCGACTTGCGGGTCATGGGTCCGGTGTAACGGGCCATTACTCTTCAGTCTCCTTCTATGTCTCGGTGGGGATCAAACGCGACGGCGCTTGGGCGGACGGCAACCGTTGTGCGGGGCCGGCGTGACGTCCTGGATGGTGCCGACCTCGAGGCCGATCGCACCCAGGGAACGGATCGCGGTCTCGCGGCCCGAGCCCGGGCCCTTGACGAAGACGTCGATCTTCTTCATGCCGTGGTCCATCGCGCGGCGGCCAGCGGCCTCGGCGGCCATCTGAGCGGCGAACGGGGTGGACTTACGCGAGCCCTTGAAACCGACGGTGCCGGCCGAGGCCCACGAGATCACCGCACCGGTCGGGTCGGTGATCGTGACGATCGTGTTGTTGAACGTGCTCTTGATGTGGGCCTCGCCCTGAGCGACGTTCTTCTTCTCCTTGCGACGAACCTTCGTCGCACCCTGTCGGGTCTTCGGAGGCATGCATTAACTCCTGTGTTGGCTGGTCTGTGAGATCGAGGCGAAAGCCGGATCAACGCTGCCCGGAAGAATCCGGTACAGGCGTCGGATCACTTGGCCTTCTTCTTGCCGGCGACGGTGCGCTTCGGGCCCTTGCGGGTACGCGCGTTGGTCTTGGTCCGCTGGCCGCGGACCGGAAGGCCCTGACGGTGGCGGCGACCCTGGTAGCTGCCGATCTCGATCTTGCGACGGATGTCAGCCTGGACCTCGCGACGGAGGTCACCCTCGGTCTGGATGCCCTGGGCTTCGATCTCGTCACGGAGCTTGACCAGCTCGTCCTCAGCCAGAGCGTGCACCCGGGTGTTCGGGTTGACGCCGGTGGCCTCGAGGAGCTTCTGCGAGGTGGTACGGCCGATGCCGTAGATGTAGGTGAGAGCGATCTCCACGCGCTTGTCGCGCGGAAGGTCAACACCTTGGAGGCGTGCCATGTCGTTCCTTCTCGTTCGTCAGAGGTGTCGTTCGGGTCGCGCCCCGGGGTGGCACCCTCGGGCTCCGGCCTCTGAACCGGAGGTGCTTCGGAGGCGTACGCCTCCTAGCGACTCGATGCGAATATTCAGTTGTGCGCGAGAAAGGGACTCAGCCCTGGCGCTGCTTGTGGCGCGGGTTCTCGCAGATCACCATGACGCGGCCGTGGCGACGGATCACCTTGCACTTGTCACAGATCTTCTTGACGCTCGGGTTGACCTTCATGTCAGCCCTTTCTTTGTCTAGACCGGCTTACTTGTACCGGTAGACGATCCGACCGCGGGTCAGGTCGTAGGGAGACAGCTCCACCACCACGCGGTCCTCGGGAAGGATCCGGATGTAGTGCTGTCGCATCTTGCCGCTGATGTGGGCGAGAACCTTGTGTCCGTTGCTCAGCTCCACACGGAACATGGCGTTGGGGAGGGCCTCCACTACGGTGCCCTCGATCTCGATCACGCCTTCTTTCTTCGGCATGCCCTCTGCAATCTGTTGGTCGGTCATCTACCGTTCAAACCACGGATCGGATGACCCGCGGGCGGTCCGGGAACCTCTCCGAGAACTCGGAGTGGACCTCGTGAAGCCATCTGCATGTCTCACCCGCGAGCGCACAGAAGCGCGCTGACCGGGCAGCCGCGAGGCACGACGAGACAGACCCACGTTGGACCGACTACCAAGCCTAGACCCCTAGAACAGCAATGCCCTAATCGTCAAGCTGCCACATCCGTAGAGCAATGCGATGAATACGGACGTGGCGGCTTGAACCTTCGGGTCGCTCGCTGACGCTCGCTCAGGCCCTGGCCGCCGCGTCGGCCTGAGCGACCTCCGCGACGTACGCGAGCGCCACCTCCGGGTCACCGAGGAACGGCCCGAGATCCTCGGGGTGCGGGAACAGCCGGGTAAACCGGTCCGCCACCGCCTGATGCTGGGTGGCCGCGCCGAGCACCTGCTGCACGTGGTCGGGCAGCGGGTTGAGCAGCGCGTCGGTCAGGCCGGTCGAGTGCTGGGCACGGGTCTCCCAGAAGGTCTCGAAGGTCGCCCGCATCCAGGCGGGGTCGAACGGCAGGTCGCCGCGATCGAGGATCGCCTGGGTGTAGATGCCGGCGCAGTGGGCGGCGTTGTTGGACCCCTGGCCCGCGATCGGGTCGTTGACCACGACGACGTCGCCCATGCCGAAGACGTACGCTCCGTCCCCGACCTCTGCGTACGGCTTGCGGATCATGCCGGTGAACGCGCCCGAGAGCGAAGCACGGGCGTCGGTGGGTTCGCAGTCGAGCATCAGCTCGCCCTCCCACGGCATGTGCTCGAGCATCACGTGCTGCAGCCGGCGCAGGTGCTCGTCGGGACGCGGACGGTCCCAGAAGCAGTCGAAGGGGCCGTCGGGGATCGCCTCGACGAACGCGACCCGGCTCGGCCCGGCCTGGGTCAGGGCGCTGATCACGAAAAGCTCCCCCACGCCGGGCGCGACGTTGATCCGCATGCTCCCGGCCGGGAAGTCGTCGGGCTCGACCATGCCGTGGAGGTAGATGGCCGAGAGCGCACGGCCGGGGGTGTCGTACTTGGACCGGACCGGGTCACGGTCGAACAGCTCGACGATCTCGCCCTTGCCGGCAGCGATCAGGGTCAGCTCGTACATCGAGGACAGGCCGGCGAGGTCGGAGGTCATCACCGGGTGATAGATGATCCGGCCGCCCCGGTCCTCGAACAGCTCGAGCCAGGCGGACATCTTCAGGCGCTGGTCGACGGACATGGCGTACGGCTCCCAGGGCCCGTCGAACTTGAGCGCGCGCACGCCGGGCTCCGGGCTGACCGAGATGCCGACCGCGGGGATGCGGGGCGCCTCGTCCTCCCAGAGGTTGAGGTCGTAGACGCGCTCGTAGGCAAGCGCAGGGTCGAACATGACCTGGGTCGACATCGGCCAGCCGTGGCGCAGCTCGTCGGGCGTACGCGCGGACATGACCGTCACCTCATAGCCCTCGGCCTGGAGGCTGAGAGCGAGCTGCATGCCCGCCTGTCCGGCGCCGACGATCAGGATCTTGCGCAATGAAACTCCTTCGGAGTGGGGACGCCTCCGGGCTCAGGCGCGTGTGGGGGTGTTTTTCATCGTGTGCGACAGGCAGGCGACCAACGTCTTGGCCGTCGACCTGCGGTCGCGGGCATCCACGGTCACCAGTGGCGTCCGCTCGTCGAGACAGAGCGCGTCGCGCACCTTCTCCAGCGAGTGGGTCAGCTGCCCGTCGAACAGGTTGACCGCCACGATGAACGGGACGTCGGTGTCGTTCTCGAAGTAGTTGACCGCCGGGAAGGACCCGTCGAGCCGGCGGGTGTCGACGAGGACGACGGCGCCGCTGGCGCCTCGGCACAGGTCGTCCCACATCGGCCAGAACCGGGGCTGGCCCGGGGTGCCGAACAGGTAGAGCAGCAGATCGGGCGCGAGGGTGACCCGCCCGAAGTCCATCGCGACAGTGGTGGTCGTCTTGGCGCTCGAGTCCGAGAGCGGGTCCACCGACTCACCGGCCTGCGTCATCCACGCCTCGGTGTTGACCGGCGGGATCTCCGAGACCGAGGCGACCAGGGTCGACTTCCCGACGCCGAAACCCCCGGCGACCACGATCTTGGCGGAGGTGACGGTCAGTGCCGGGCGGTCAGCCGAGCTCGGAAAGGCCATCGATAACTCTCTTCAACAGACGGTGGTCGAACGGGGAGTCGTAAGCCCCCTCGTTGATCTGCAGGTGCTCGGTCGAGGCCAGGTCCTCGAGCAGCACGCGCGTCACCCCGAGTGAGATCCCGCAATGCGCGGACAGCTCCGCGACCGACTGTGGACCGAGCCGTACGCGGTCGTAGAGCCGGCGCGACTCGGGCGTCAGCTTGGCGGCCGCGCGCGCGTCGAAGTGCGCCGCAGAGACCAGCGTGTGCACGTACAGCTGGTGGTTGGTCCTGGTGCGGCCGCCGGTGAGCACATAAGGACGTACCCACGGGTTTACACTCACGCGCGCTCCCCCGCCATCGAGCTGACCGTCATCTGGCGCAGCTCGTCGCGCATCTGGGGAGTGAGTACGTGGCCCACGGCGTCGACCATCTGGGCCATCTTGTGGGCGACGACGCCCAGGTTGGCTCCGGCGCCGACGAGGACGGCGAAGCCCGCGAGGTCACCGATGCCCATGAAGAGGAAGTGTCCGGTGTGGAACTTCAGCATCACCTGGTCACAGCCGGGCTCACCGACCTCGCGCGCGATGTTGTTGCCGAGACTGATCACTCCCGCCGTCATCGCGGCGAGCGGGTCGGCGACGTTGGCGGACATGCCGCCGGCACCGATCAGCGGGAGTCCGTCGGAGGAGACGATGAGCGCATGGGTCACACCCGGGGTGGAGCTGGCGAAGTTGTCGATCAGCCAGCTGAATTCCTTGGGGTCGCGGGGGACGACCGGGCTTTCCATTACGAAAGGGTTCCTTTCACTGCTGGGGCTTAGCTACCAAGGGAGAACGCGTCGAGATCGTCGGCGAAGGAGTGCCGGGCCGCCGACTGGTCCTCGGGCGAGGACTCATCCGGCTGCGGTCCAGCGGCTGCTTCGGGCACGGTCTGCTTGCTGCGCAGGCTGACCGGCTCCCGGCGCGGGAGCGCGCCTGACTCTACTGGGCTGCTCTGTTCAGCGGGCACGGAGGCCTCATTCGTCTCATCCGTCCCATCCGTCTCGCCAGGGAGCGGGATCGACGTCTTCATGGTGTCGGTGGCGAGATCCGGCGACGGCTGCTCGCTGGGCGCCGGCGCGAACTGGGCCGCCGGCTGCTGCAGAGGCTGTCGCAGCGCGGGCTGTTGCCCGGTCTGCGGCGCAGCCTGCTCGGTCGGCGGCATCGGCCGGCGCACCGGCTCGAGCGTGGACGGACGCAGCTCTCGCCGCACGGGCCGGGCGGCCGGCTGCGGCATGGACTCGGGTCCACGGCGCCGCCGCGGGGCGGGAGGCAGGACCGCGACGCTGCTCGCACTCGAGGTCCGCGGCAGCTCGGCCGGTTCGAGCGGGGTGACCGGCACCTCACACAGGAGCTGGGCGGGCACTGTCACCATCGCGATCATCCCGTTGCCGGGCGCGGGGCGGGTGGCGAGACGTACGTCGATGTCGTACCTGCGCGCGATCCGGTGCACCACCGGGAAGCCGGTGTGGCTCCCGGACTTGCTGACCAGCTCCACGATCGGGCCCGCGAGCAGCGCGTTGAGGCGACCCACCGACCGCTCCGGGATGCCAATGCCGGTGTCCTCGATGCGGAACAGCACGTCCCCGGCGTCGGCCAGGTGGACGTTGACGGTCACCGCACCCGGGGAGTACTTGGTCGCGTTGTCGAGCAGCGCGGCGATCAGGCAGGAGACGTCGTCGGCGGCGTAGCCGATGACGGCGAGCTCGCTCACCCGGCCGATCGTGACCTGGTTGTAGCGCTCGATGCCCGACAGCGCCATCCGGATGATGTCCAGCAGCGAGGTGTCGATGCCACCCATCTCATCCTCGGCGCGGCCGGCGAGGGTGCGCATGTCGCGGGTCGCGCGGCGCATGCGGGTGACGGCGTGGTCGACCTCGTAGAGCTGCTTCAAGCGATCGGGGTCGTCCTCGTCTGCCTCGAGCCCGTCGAGCGAGATGCGCATCTGCTCGGCCAGGCTGATCAGGTGGAGCCCGAACTGCTCCATGATCTCGGGCCAGGCCTCGTCCTCGTCCTCCTGGAGGGGAGGTGGTGTGGACGAGATCGGCGTGGACGAGGTCGGTGGCATGGCGGGGTTCGATGGCACCGGAGAGAAAGGCAGGGCCAGCCCCCCGGTCGGAGGGAACGAGCGAGCAAGACCCGGATCTGACTGCTCAGCGAGCGTCGCAGTCTGGGGCCCCCGGCGCTTCAACCAGCGCAGGCTCCAGCGTGTCATGAGGCGGCACTTTCAAATGTGGAGAAGGAAACAGAGCGTTGATCAGACTGGCACAACCGGCGCGCGAGCGCAGAGTTACGCGCCCAGAAGCAGACAGTGTCCTAGGTCCCTCGTCCCAAGTGGCTCAGGCGCGCCGTCCGCTCGCGACGAGGTGGCCCGATCCTACGCGGCCGCCCAACTCACCTGGCCAGCAGCCGCAGGGTCTCCTCACGGGCCGGCGCGGTGCGCGGGTCCGTCCCCTCGTACGCCGATCCGACCGGGTTCACCATGACCTCGTCCACGCCGTACTCCTCGGCCATCCCGGCCAGGCGAGCCTTCGCGTACGCGGCATCGCCGATGATCCAACGGCCGCGCATCGTCTCGACCAGCCCCTGGTGGGCCTCGGGGATCTCCGTCTTCTCGGCCTCGTCGATGCTGGGCTGCGCGGTCAGCGGCTGACCGGTGCGCAGCTTCAGCATCGTCAGCAGCTGCGGCAGGGCCCGGCGCTCGGCCTCCTCGGAGGTCTCGGCCACGCTCGCGTTCACGGTCAGGAACGTCTTGGGCTCGCTGAGGAGCTCGGAGGGCTGGAAGGTCGAGCGGTAGAGCTCGATCATCGCCTTGGTGTCGGTGCCGTTGCCCGCGAAGTGGTGGGCGAAGACATAGGGCAGGCCCTTCTCGGCAGCCAGGCGCGCGGAGTAGTCGGAGGAGCCGAGCAGCCAGAGCTCGGCGACGGACGCGGCCGACGGGGTCGCGTGCAGGACGTGCTGGCGGCCTCCGGCCATCAGCCCGACGCCTTCCGGCGCCATCATCGCGACGATGTTGTCGAGGTACTCCGGGAAGCGGTTGACCGCGTCCTCGCTCACGCCACCGGCGCCGTGACGCAGTGCCCAGGAGGTCACCGGGTCCGTCCCCGGCGCACGGCCGATGCCGAGGTCGATCCGTCCCGGGAACGCCGCCTCGAGCAGCGAGAACTGCTCAGCCACCACCAGCGGTGCATGGTTGGGCAGCATCACTCCCCCGGACCCGACCCGGATCCGCTCGGTCGCGCCGGCCACCAGTGAGATCAGCACCGGCGGGTTCGTCGACCCGACCGCCGGCATGTTGTGGTGCTCGGCGAGCCAGTAGCGCTCGAACCCGAGCTCGTCGGCCACCTTCGCCAACGACAGCGTCGCGGCCAGGGCATCTGCGGAGGACTGGTCCTTGCGGACCGGGACGAGGTCGAGAACGCTCAGCTTCACGTGAGGTCTCAACCCCGTCCGAGGGGTCGCTTATTCCGGTGGCAGCAGCGCGCGCAGGCCGTCGGCGACGGCCGAGCGCCACCAGGCGTAGTCGTGGCCACCGTTGTGCTCGGCGGAGGTGACGTCGACCCCGGCGGCACGGAGACGGTCGACGAGGTCGTGGTGGAGCTCGTCGAGGACCCACTCCTGGGTGCCGTGCGCCAGGTGCACACGGGTCTTCGCCTCCGCCGTGACCGCGTCCGCGAGGTCATCGAGCCACAGCGAGGCCGACTGGCTGGCAACACCGTGGATGTGCTCGGGATAGGTCAGTCCGGCACGCAGCGCGGTGACGCCGCCGAGGCTCTGGCCCACGACGTAGGTCTCCTCGGAGACCGCGCGACGCTCCCGCACCCACGGCAGCAGCTGGTTGACGATGTAGTCGGCACCCTCACCTCCGGCGAGCTCCTCCCACCGCTTGTCGCGGCCGCCGGAGGCGGGCAGGACGCAGCGTACGTGGCGGAGGTGGCCGTCGGCGATCAGGTTGTCGAGCGTGGTCGGCAGCGAGTGGTGGTCGGTCCAGATCTCACCGTCGAGGGCGACCACGAGCGGCAGGTCGACGTTGAGACCGGCACCGGCGGGGTCGTAGAGCCAGACGTCGCGACCGTCAGGACCCACTTCCAGCGTCACGGTGCCGGCGACGACGTCGTCGCGCCGGAACAGCCACGGCTGCAGCGGAGCATCCGGCAGCGAGACCACCGACTGCTTGGTGCCCTGCCGGTTGTGGCACCAGTCGGGGTTGAGCGGGTCGAGGTAGCCGCGGTGCAGCACGGCACGCAGCTCGACCTGGCCCTCGCTCTCCCACGGGGCCGGCTCACCGGAGTGCTTGCACAGGAAGGAGTACGACGCCCGCCAGTCGCCCTTCATCAGGAACGAGGCGTGCCACAGGTCGGTGCCGGCCTTCCGCTCGAGCATCGTCTCGGCGAGATGACGCTCGTCGGTCAGCCGGTTGGCGAAGAGGAGCACCTCTTCGGCTTCGTCATCGCGCCAGCAGAAGGTGACGATCACCTCGTCGTCCGCGGCGCCGGCGCCTGTCTCCTCGACAAGCGGGAGCGAGGTGGCGATCTGGTCCCAGAACATGTCGATGTCCTCAGGACTGAGGCGGTCGATGATCGCGCTTCGCGTCCGTGCTGATGGATTGGGTCGCACGGCCGTTGGTGGTCGCAACTGCGTACTCATCCGGTTCTTCCTCCCGAGCACGGGGCTCTCTCTGTCCCCGCGGGCTGACCAAGTTACTCACAGTCGGGGCCGCACGCGAGATGCCGAGGTCCCTTTCTCTGTCAACTGACAGGTGATGTCGCATATCCGCTAGTCAAAGCCTCGGATAGGCGGCAATCGCTCAGTTTCCTATCAGGTTCCTAGCAGTTTTCGGTCCGCATGTCGGCACAGATCGCGACCGCGCCGAGGAGTCCGGGGCCCTCCCACTGGGTGAGTCGGATCTCCCCGACCTGGTCCGCCGGGACCCCGCCGTCGAGGACGTCGAGGCGCTGCGCAGCCGCCATGCTCCCGTGGCCGGCCTTGACCAACGCCTCCTTGCGCACCCACAACCGCGTGAACGCGTACGCAGCGTCCTCCTGCCCCACGACCCAGGCCGCCTCGCGCGGCGAGAGCGCCCGATCGGGTCCGCGCGAGACCTTCTCCACGTCGATGCCGCAGCGCCGGCCGGCTGCGACCGCGGCGACCTGGCCGCGGGTGTGACTGAGGCTCACTCGGATCGCTGCCGCACCTGCCACCGACGGCGCGCCGTGCTCGGCACTGCCGCAACGAGCGCAGCGCTGCTCGATCACGATCTCCTTGCGCTCAGCGCCCACCAGCTCCGCGGCGCACTCGCGGACGAGGACGTGCGCGGCGGCGTACGCCTGCTTGTCGGCATCGGCGACCAGCCGTTCGTGACGCGCCCGCTCCGCGGCTGTGAGCAGCCCGAGATCGGCGTCGACCTCGGCCACTGCCGCGAAGCGCACGATCTCGGTCATGCCGCGGCTCAGTGACCGCCCCAGGGCACACCGAGCTTGCCGAGCATCTCCTCGCCACCGTCGAGCGCGGTGAGCACCCAGGCGCCGTCGGAGGTGAGCGCGAAGGTGTGCTCGAAGTGGGCCGCCCAGGAGCCGTCGTCGGTCACGACGGTCCAGTCGTCGTCCAGGGTGGTGACCTCGGGGCCACCGAGGGTGAGCATCGGCTCGACGGCGAGCGCGATGCCACGCTGCAGCTTGGGGCCCTTGCCGGGCTTGCCGTAGTTGAACACCGACGGCTCCATGTGCATCTCGGTGCCGATGCCGTGGCCGCTGAAGTCCTCGAGGATGCCGTAGTCGCCCTGGGAGTCGACGTAGGTCTCGATGGCGTGCGAGATGTCGGTGACCCGTCCGCCCAGGCGGGCAGCGGCGATGCCGTGCCACATGGACTCCTCGGTGACACGCATCAGCTCGGAGACCTCCTCGGACACCGAGCCCATGGCCACCGTGATCGCGGCATCGCCGTGCCAGCCCTCGACGATGGCGCCGCAGTCGATGGAGATGATGTCGCCGTCCTGGAGCACTCGGGAACCCGGGATGCCGTGGACCACCACTTCGTCGACCGAGGCACAGATCGAGCCCGGGAAGCCGTGGTAGCCCTTGAACGACGGGACGCCACCCCGGGACCGGATCGAGTCCTCGGCGATGGCGTCGAGCTCGGATGTGGTGACTCCGGGCCGCGCGGCGGCCCGGAGCACCTCGAGCGTCTCGCCGACCACGAGGCCGGCCCTACGCATCTTCTCGATCTGCTCAGGGGTCTTGATCTGGACCTTGTTCAAGAAGCCCACTGCTCCCCCGTTGCGTACATGTTCTGGTCAGGACTCCGGGACGATGTCGAGCTCGTCGAAGATCCGCTTGGTCACGTCCGCGACCTCACCCAGTCCATCGATCTCGTGGACCAGGCCACGACCCTTGTAGACCTCGATCAACGGCGCGGTCTCCTCGAGGTAGACCTCCTGGCGGCGACGGATCACCTCGGCGGTGTCGTCGGCGCGGCCCTCGAGCTGGGCGCGCTGCAGCAGTCGCTGCACGATCTCGTCCTTGTCGACCGTCAGCACGACCACGGCGTCGAGGGCGTGGCCGGTGAACTTGATCATCCCGTCGAGCTCCTCGACCTGGGCGAGCGTGCGCGGGTAACCGTCGAGAAGGAACCCCTGCGAGGCGTCGTCCTGGTCGATGCGGTTGCGCACCATCAGGTTCGTGACCGAGTCCGGGACGTACTCTCCCTTGTCCACGTAGGACTTCGCCTCGATGCCGAGGGGCGTGCCCTCGCTCATGTTGGCGCGGAAGATGTCACCGGTCGAGATCGCGGGGATCCCGAAGTGCTCGGCGATGAACTTCGCCTGGGTGCCCTTGCCGGCTCCCGGCGGGCCCATGATGATCAGTCTCATCGGAGGAACCCTTCATAGTTGCGCTGCTGGAGCTGGCTCTCGATCTGCTTCACCGTGTCGAGGGCGACGCCGACCATGATGAGGATCGAGGTGCCGCCGAACGGGAAGTTCTGGTTGGCGCCGATGAGGGCCAGCGCGATCAGCGGGATGAGCGCAACCAGACCGAGGTAGAGCGAGCCCGGCAGGGTGATACGGGACAGAACGTAGGACAGGTAGTCCTCAGTCGGCTTCCCGGCTCGAATACCTGGGATGAAGCCGCCGTACTTCTTCATGTTGTCGGCGACCTCCGGTGGGTTGAAGGTGATCGACACGTAGAAGTAGGTGAAGAAGATGATCAGCGCGAAGTACGTCGCCATGTAGACCGGGTGGTCGCCACGGACGAAGTAGTTGTTGATCCAGTCGACCCACGCCGGCGGGTTCTGCGCGTTCTGGTTGAACTGCGCCGCCATCGCCGGCAGGTAGAGCAGGGACGAGGCGAAGATGACCGGGATGACACCGGCCTGGTTCACCTTGAGCGGGATGTAGGTCGAGGAGCCGCCGAACATCTTGCGACCGACCATCCGGCGGGCGTACTGGACCGGGATCCGGCGCTGGGCCTGCTCGATGAAGATGACCGCCGCCATGATCGCCAGACCGATGACGATCACGATCGCGAAGGTCCACCAGCCCTTGTCGTTCTTGACCGCCCACATCGTGGCCGGGAAGGTGGCGACGACCTGGGTGAAGATCAGGATCGACATACCGTTACCGATGCCGCGCTCGGTGATGAGCTCGCCGAGCCACATGATGACCGCGGTGCCGGCGGTCATGGTGATGACCATGACCAGGAAGGTGGCGGTGCCGTCGTCGTGCAGCAGCGGCTGGGTGCAGCCCTGGAGCAGATCGCCGGAGCGGGCCAGCGCGACGATGCCGGTGGCCTGCAGGACCGCAAGGCCGAGGGTCAGGTAGCGGGTGTACTGGGTGATCTTCGTCTGCCCGGCCTGGCCCTCCTTCTTGAGGGCCTCGAGCCGCGGGATCACCACGACGAGAAGCTGCAGGATGATGCTCGCGGTGATGTACGGCATGATGCCGAGCGCGAAGATCGTCAACTGCAGCAGGGCGCCACCGGAGAAGAGATTGACCAGGTTGTAGAGGCCGGCGCTGTCACCGGTCTGAGCCGCGTCAAGACACTGCTGGACGTTCGCGACGTGAACGCCAGGAGCCGGGATCTGGGACCCAGCCCTGAAGATCACGACGATGAAGAGAACAAAGAGCAGCTTCTTGCGCAGGTCCGGGGTACGGAACGCTGATGCGAACGCGCCAAGCACGAATGGTTCCTCTTTCGACAATCAGGGGTCGCAGGGCCTGCGCCGATGCGAAAACCCGTGGCAGCCTAACAGCCCCCACGGCAGTTCTTGCACGTAGGGCTGAAACAGCGGGAGCGCGGTCGGGACCCCGAAGGGGCGACCCGGCCGCGCTCCCACGTGACAGGCTCTACGTTAGTAGAACTGTCAGAGAACCGTGACAGTTCCGCCAGCGGCCTCGATCTTCTCCTTGGCAGTGCCGGAGAAGGCGTTGGCGCTGATCTCGACCTTGACGGTCAGGTCACCCTGGCCCAGGACCTTGACCGGGTGGCCCTTGCGGACGGCACCCTTCTCGATCAGGGTCTCGGGGGTGACGACGCCACCCTCGGGGAAAAGCTCGTTGAGCTTGTCGAGGTTGACGACCTGGAACTCCACCTTGAAGGGGTTCTTGAAACCCTTCAGCTTGGGGAGTCGCATGTGCATCGGGGTCTGGCCACCCTCGAAGTAAGCGGGGACCTGGTAACGGGCCTTCGTGCCCTTGGTACCACGGCCGGCCGTCTTACCCTTGGACGCCTCACCACGACCCACACGGGTCTTGGCCTTCTTGGCACCGGGAGCCGGCGCCAGGTTGTGCACCTTGAGTGCCATATCAGTCGACCTCCTCGACCGTCACCAGGTGACGGACGGTCTGGACCATGCCGCGGATCTCCGGGCGGTCCTCCTTGACGACCACGTCGCCGATCCGCTTGAGACCGAGCGTACGCAGCGTGTCGCGCTGGTTCTGCTTCAGACCAACGCGGCCCTTCAGCTGCTTGACCTTGAGCTGCGCCATCAGGCCGACACCTCCGCGGCGGGAGCCGCGGCCTCGACCTGCGCCTTGAGCAGCGCGTCGGGGGCGACGTCCTCAACGGGGAGACCACGACGGGCGGCGACGGCCTCAGGCGTCTCGAGCATCCTGAGGGCCTCCACCGTCGCGTGGACGATGTTGATCTGGTTGGACGAACCGAGCGACTTGCTCAGCACGTCGTGGATGCCGGCGCACTCCAGGACGGCGCGCACCGGACCACCGGCGATGACACCGGTACCAGGGGCGGCCGGACGGAGAAGGACCACACCAGCGGCCTTCTCACCCTGCACCGGGTGCGGGATCGTGCCCTGGATGCGGGGAACGCGGAAGAAGTGCTTCTTCGCTTCCTCGACACCCTTGGCGATCGCCGCGGGAACTTCCTTCGCCTTACCGTAGCCGACGCCGACCAGACCTTCACCGTCACCGACGATCACAAGGGCGGTGAAGCTGAAGCGACGACCACCCTTCACGACCTTGGCAACTCGGTTGATCGCGACGACCTTCTCGATGTAGGCGGTCTTGTCGGCGCTCTGGTTACGACGGTCGTCGCGACCTCGGCGCTCGCCACCACGCTGTCCGCGCTGGGCTCCGCTCATCAGACTTTCCTCTTCTCTCGTTCGATCGTTGCGATCAGAAGGTCAGACCGGCCCCGCGCGCGCCATCAGCGAGCGCGGCGACACGGCCGTGGTACTTGTTGCCGGCACGGTCGAAGACGACAGTCTCCACACCAGCGGCCTTGGCACGCGACGCAACCAGCTCGCCGACCTGCTTGGCCTTGGCGGTCTTGTCACCGGAGGCCGACCGCAGGTCGCCCTCGATGGTCGAAGCCGAGGCAAGCGTCTTGCCGGCCAGGTCGTCGACGACCTGGGCGGTGATGTGCTTGGCCGAGCGGGTCACGACGAGGCGCGGGCGCTCCGGCGTACCCTCGATCTTCTTGCGACCGCGGGCCTGACGACGCAGGCGCGAGCGGACACGGGAAGCGGTGTGCTTGTTGTTCGACAGCGAGATGGCCATCACTTACCAGCCTTTCCGACCTTGCGGCGGATGTTCTCGCCGGCGTAACGAACGCCCTTGCCCTTGTAGGGCTCCGGCTTGCGCAGCTTGCGAATGTTGGCCGCAACCTCACCGACGAGCTGCTTGTCGATGCCGACGACACCGAGCTTGGTCGGACCGTCGGTGGTGAAGGTGATGCCCTCGGGCGCGTCGAAGACGATCGAGTGGGAGTAACCCAGCTGGAACTCCAGCTTGGTCGGGCCCTTCGACAGCACGCGGTAACCCACGCCGACGATCTCGAGCTTCTTCTCGTAGCCCTCGGTGACACCCAGGACCATGTTGTTGATCAGCGTGCGGGACAGGCCGTGGAGGGCCTTGTTGTCCCGGCTGTCGTCGGGGCGCTTGACGTCGAGGACGCCGTCACCCTTCTCGACGGTGATCGGGTCGACCACGGTGTGCGACAGGGTGCCCTTGGGGCCCTTGACGTTCACGACCTGGCCGTCGATGGTGACGTCCACGCCGGCCGGAACCGGGACGGGGAGCTTGCCAATACGCGACATTTCTTCTCTCTCCCTTCCCTGATTACCAGACGTAGGCGAGGACTTCCCCACCTACGCCCTTCTTGTTCGCCTGGCGGTCGGTCAGCAGACCCTGGCTCGTCGAGATGATCGCGACGCCGAGGCCGCCGAGCACCTTCGGGAGACCGGTGTGCTTCGCGTAGACACGCAGACCGGGCTTGCTGATGCGGCGGACACCGGCGAGCGAGCGCTCACGGTTGCGGCCGTACTTGAGGGTGATCGCCAGGGTCTTGCCGACCTGGCCCTCGGTGGGCTCCAGCACCTCGTACTTGCTGATGTAACCCTCCTGCTGGAGGATCTCAGCGACGCCCTGCTTCAGCTTGCTGTACGGCATCGAAACCGTATCGTGGAACGCCTGGTTGGCGTTGCGCAGACGAGTAAGCATGTCTGCGATCGGGTCAGTCATCGTCATTGGCCGAACGGCCCTTTCTCGTAGTGGTTTCCTCACGACACGGAGTCATGAGGACCTTCAACGTCAGTGGTTGGAACGGTGATCGCTCACCAGGAGGACTTGGTGACGCCGGGCAGCTCGCCGCGGTGGGCCATCTCGCGCAGGCAGATACGGCACAGGCCGAACTTGCGGAACACAGCCTTCGGGCGGCCGCAGCGCTGGCAGCGGGTGTAACCGCGGACCGCAAACTTCGGCTTGCGGGCGGCCTTCACCTTGAGAGCGGTCTTCGCCATCTCAGTTCTCCTTGAACGGGAAGCCGAGCGCCTTGAGCAGCGCGCGACCCTGGTCGTCGTTGGTGGCAGTCGTCACGAGGGTGATGTCCATGCCCCGCGAGCGGTCGATCTTGTCCTGGTTGATCTCGTGGAACATGACCTGCTCGGTGAGACCGAAGGTGTAGTTGCCGTTGCCGTCGAACTGCTTGCCGTTGAGACCACGGAAGTCCCTGATCCGGGGCAGAGCGAGCGAGAGCAGGCGGTCGAGGAACTCCCACATGCGGTCGCCGCGCAGCGTGACGTGCGCACCGATCGGCATGCCCTCACGCAGCTTGAACTGCGCGATGGACTTCTTCGCCTTGTTGATCAGCGGCTTCTGGCCGGTGATCGCGGTCAGGTCGTTGACAGCGCCCTCGATCAGCTTGGAGTCGCGAGCAGCCTCGCCCACACCCATGTTGACGACGATCTTGGTCAGACCGGGGATCTGCATGACATTCGGGATCTCGAACTCGGCCTGCAGGGCCGGGGCGATCTCCTCGCGGTACTTCGTCTTGAGGCGCGGGGCCACAGCGGTGTCGGTCATGATCAGATGTCCTTACCGGTCTTGCGCGAGATGCGAACGCTGCGCTCGGCGGCGTACGTCGACCCGTCGGGGCGACGCTTCTGGACCGTCTCACGGCGGTAGCCGACGCGAACCGGCTCGCCACCCTCGAGCAGCTGGACGTTGGAAACGTGGATCGGGGCCTCGGTGTTCACGATGCCGCCGGTGGTGCCGGCGCGACCGCCCTGGTCCTGGACCTTGGTGTGCTTCTTGACGAGGTTGATGCCCTCGACGATCACACGGTCCTCCTGGGTGAGGACAGCGATCACCTTGCCGGAGCCGCCCTTGTCCTTACCAGCGATCACCTTGACGGTGTCGCCCTTCTTGATGTGCGAGCGACCCATCACAGCACCTCCGGCGCGAGCGAGATGATCTTCATGAACTTCTTGTCGCGCAGCTCACGGCCGACCGGGCCGAAGATGCGGGTGCCTCGCGGCTCGCCGTCGTTCTTGAGAATGACGGCGGCGTTCTCGTCGAAGCGGATGTACGAGCCGTCTGCACGGCGGCGCTCCTTGACGGTGCGCACGATGACGGCCTTGACGACGTCACCCTTCTTCACGTTGCCACCGGGGATAGCGTCCTTGACGGTGGCGACGATGGTGTCGCCGATGCCGGCGTAGCGACGACCGGAACCACCGAGCACACGAATGCAAAGGATCTCCTTCGCACCAGTGTTGTCGGCGACCTTGAGTCGCGACTCCTGCTGGATCATTACTTCTCCTTGTCGAGCTGGTTCTCTCCCCGCTCCAGGGCGGGTGAGCCTTGCCGAACGTAATGGGATTTGATGGGCACAGGCCCAGCGAACAATGGTCGCTGGACCTGCGCCCTTTGGTCAATTTGGCGGCGTTTGAAGCCGGCCGGATCCGTCTCCTAGGAGACGAGGATCACTTGGCGCGCTCGACGACCTCGACGAGGCGCCACCGCTTGGTGGCGGACAGCGGCCGGGTCTCCATGACCAGGACGCGGTCGCCGATGCCGGCGGTGTTCTGCTCGTCGTGAGCCTTGAGCTTGCTGCTACGGCGCATGACCTTGCCGTAGAGCGGGTGCTTCACGCGGTCCTCGACCTCGACGACGATGGTCTTGTCCATCTTGTCGCTGACGACGAGGCCCTCGCGCACCTTGCGCGTGTTGCGCTCGGTGCCCTCAGTGGTGGTCTCAGCCATCTCAGGCCTCCTCGGTGGTCTCGGTGCCCGGGGCCACGCGGATGCCGAGCTCGCGCTCACGCACCACGGTGTAGATCCGGGCGATGTCCTTCTTGACGGTGCGGAGCCGACCGTGGCTCTCCAGCTGGCCGGTGGCCGCCTGGAACCGGAGGTTGAACAACTCCTCCTTCGCCTCGCGCAGCTTCGCCTCGAGGTCGACGTCGGTGAGCTCGTCCAGCTCGAACGCCTGCAGGGAGTTAGCCATCAGAACTCACCAGCCTCTCGCGTGATGAAACGGCACTTCATGGGCAGCTTGTGGATCGCGCGGCGCATCGCCTCGCGGGCCGTGGTCTCGTCGACACCGGAGAGCTCGAACATGACGCGGCCCGGCTTGACGTTGGCAACCCACCACTCGGGCGAACCCTTACCGGAACCCATGCGGGTCTCGGCGGGCTTCTTGGTCAGCGGGACGTCGGGGTAGATGTTGATCCACACCTTGCCGCCTCGCTTGATGTGACGAGTCATCGCGATACGCGCTGCCTCGATCTGGCGGTTGGTCACGTAGTGACCCTCGATCGCCTGGATGCCGTAGTCACCGAAGGCCAGCTTCGTGCCACCCTTGGCAACGCCAGTGCGCTTCGGGTGGTGCTGCTTGCGGTGCTTGACTCGACGGGGCATCAGCATGGATCAGCCCTCCTGGGTCGTGGTCTCGGCGGCGGGAGCCTCAGCGGCAGCCGGCGCCTCAGTCTTCGCCGCGCGGTCAGCGCGGTTCGGGCGGTCACCACGGGAGCCACGCGACGGACGGTCGCCGCGGCCACCGCGACGGTCGTTGCCACCGCGACCCGGGACGCCGGCGCGGGCGGCCTGGGCGGCCTGACGCTCGGCGCGCGAGCCGGAGACCTCGCCCTTGTAGATCCAGACCTTCACGCCGATGCGGCCGAAGGTCGTGCGGGCCTCGTAGAAGCCGTAGTCGATGTCGGCACGCAGCGTGTGCAGCGGAACGCGGCCCTCGCGGTAGAACTCGGTACGCGACATCTCGGCGCCGTTCAGACGACCCGAGCACTGGATCCGGATGCCCTTGGCACCGGAGCGCATGGTGGTCTGCATGGCCTTGCGCATCGCGCGACGGAACTGCACGCGACCGCTGAGCTGCTCGGCGACACCCTGAGCGACCAGCTGAGCGTCGACCTCGGGGTTCTTGACCTCGAGGATGTTCAGCTGAACCTGCTTGCCGGTGAGCTTCTCCAGCTCGGTGCGGAGGCGGTCGGCCTCGGCGCCGCGGCGACCGATGACGATGCCGGGACGCGCGGTGTGGATGTCCACACGGACGCGGTCACGGGTGCGCTCGATCTCGACCTTGGCGATGCCGGCCCGCTCCATGCCCTTGCTGAGCAGCTTGCGGATCTTGACGTCCTCGCCGACGTACTCCTTGTACTGCTTGTCGGCGTACCAACGCGACTTGTGGTCGGTCGAGATGCCCAGGCGGAAGCCGTTCGGGTTGATCTTCTGACCCATTACTTCTTACCGCCCTTCTCGACGACGTCGGCCGGCTGCACGACCAGGGTGATGTGCGAGGTCCGCTTGTTGATGCGGGTCGCACGACCCTGGGCGCGGGGGCGCCAGCGCTTCATGGTCGGACCTTCGTCGACCATGGCGACCGAGACGACGAGGTCGTCACGGTCCAGACCCTCGGTCGACACCGCGTTGGCGATGGCGCTCTCGAGAACCTTGTAAACAGTCTCGGAGGCTGCCTGCGGCGCGAACTGCAGCAGGGACAGAGCCTCGTCGACGGGCAGACCGCGGACCAGGTCGACGACGCGGCGTGCCTTCAGCGGGGTGATCCGCACGAAGCGGGCACTCGCGAAGGCACCCGGCTGGTCGCCGAGCAGGGAGTCGCGGCGGGCGCTGATGCGCTGCCGTTCGGTGGTGGTCATCGACGGCGTCCCTTCCGGTCGTCCTTGATGTGACCCTTGAACGTGCGGGTCGGGGCGAACTCGCCCAGCTTGTGACCGACCATCGAGTCGGACACGAAGACCGGGACGTGCTTGCGACCGTCGTGCACCGCGATGGTGTGACCGATCATCTCGGGCACGATCATCGAGCGGCGCGACCAGGTCTTGATCACGTTGTGGGTGCCCTTCTCGTTCTCGGCGTCCACCTTCTTCTGAAGGTGGTCGTCGATGAAGGGGCCCTTCTTCAGGCTGCGAGGCATTGCTTACTTCCTACCCTTCCCGCTCTTACGGCGGCGGATGATCTGCGAGTCAGAGGCCTTGCGCTTACGCGTACGGCCCTCGGGCTTACCCCAGGGGCTGACCGGGTGACGGCCACCAGAGGTCTTACCCTCACCACCACCGTGCGGGTGGTCGACCGGGTTCATGACGACACCGCGGACGGTCGGGCGAACGCCCTTCCACCGCATGCGGCCGGCCTTACCCCAGTTGATGTTGGACTGCTCGGCGTTGCCGACCTGGCCGACGGTGGCGCGGCAGCGCACGTCGACGAAGCGCATCTCACCCGAAGGCATGCGAAGCGTTGCCTTGGAGCCCTCACGAGCGACCAGCTGGGCGCTCATACCGGCGGAGCGGGCGATCTTCGCGCCGCCACCAGGACGCAGCTCAACATTGTGGATGGTGGTACCAACCGGGATGTTGCGCAGCGGGAGGTTGTTGCCGGGCTTGATGTCGGCGGTCGGGCCGGACTCGACGACGGTGCCCTGGCTGACGCCGACGGGCGCGAGGATGTAGCGCTTCTCGCCGTCGAAGTAGTGCAGCAGGGCGATACGGGCGGTGCGGTTCGGGTCGTACTCGATGTGAGCGACCTTGGCCGGCACGCCGTCCTTGTCGTAGCGACGGAAGTCGATGATCCGGTACGCACGCTTGTGACCGCCACCGATGTGGCGGGTCGTGATGCGACCCTGGTTGTTGCGGCCGCCCTTCTTGGGAAGGGGCTTGGTCAGCGACTTCTCCGGCGTGGTCCGAGTGATCTCGGCGAAGTCGGCCACCGACGAGCCACGACGGCCCGGGGTGGTCGGCTTGTACTTACGAATAGCCATGTTCAGTCAGTCCTTCTCACGCGCCGAAGATGTCGATGCGGTCGCCCACGGCCAGGGAGACGATCGCGCGCTTGGTGTCGGGGCGCTTGCCCAGGCCGTAACGCGTACGACGGGCCTTGCCCTTGCGGTTGATCGTGTTGACCGAGGTCACCTTGACGTCGAACACCTTCTCGACCGCGATCTTGATCTCGGTCTTGTTCGCGTCGGGGCGAACGATGAAGGTGTACTTGTTCTGGTCGAGGAGGCCGTAGCTCTTCTCGGAGACCACCGGCGCGATCAGGATGTCGCGGGGGTCGTAGTGCAGCGTGCTCACTTGTCGGCCTCCTTCTTCTTGCCGGCCTCAACGAAACCAGCCGCGATAGCGTCCTCGGCGGACTTGAAGTAGAACTCCGCCTTGGTGGACTCGTACCAACGGCCGCCCGGGGCGTGGAACTTCTTGTCCTTGCCCTTGACGTTGCCCTTGATGTCGAAGCCCTCGGGGGCCGAGCCGTCCTCGAGCGGCGCGACAGCGCCCTCGGGGAGGTCGATCTCCTTGGCGGGCTCGACGGCAGCCTCCTTGATCGCGTCCTTCTCGACCTCACCGATGGTGACGGTCTCCTTGGCGGCGACGACCGGCTTGCCCGAGATGAACCCCTCGAAGGCCGGCTTGGAGAAGACAACGTCGTCGGAGACGAGGACGTCGTAGGTGTTGAGCTGGTCGGCCCAGAGCAGGTGCACCTCAGGGGCGTTGCGCAGGCTCAGCGCGGCGACGGACTCGGAGCGGTCCAGGACGACGAGGTAACGCTTGACGTCCGAGATCGCCTTGAGGGCGGTCAGCGCGGTCTTGGTCGAGGGCGCCTCGAGGGCGAACTCGGCCACGTGGATCTGGCCGGCACGGGCCCGGTCGGAGAGGGCACCGCGCAGGGCGGCAGCCTTCATCTTCTTGGGGGTGCGCTGGCTGTAGTCACGCGGCTGCGGGCCGTGGACGACGCCACCACCGGCGAACTGCGGCGCGCGGGTCGAACCCTGGCGGGCGCGACCGGTGCCCTTCTGCTTGTAGGGCTTGCGTCCACCACCGCGGACCTCGCCGCGGGTCTTGGTGGAGTGCGTGCCCTGGCGCGCAGCGGCCCGCTGCGCGACGACGACCTGGTGGATCAGCGGGATGTTGACCTCAACATCGAAGATCTCAGCCGGGAAGTCGACCTTGACGGTCTTGATAGCCATGATCAGGCCTCCAGCTTCTTAGCAGCCGAGCGGAGGACCACGAGGCCACCCTTGGGGCCAGGAATGGCACCCTTGACCAGGATGAGGCCCTTCTCGGTGTCGACGGCGTGCACGGTCAGGTTCTGGGTGGTGACGGTGTCAGTACCCATGTGACCGGCCATGCGGACGCCCTTGAAGACGCGACCCGGGGTGGCGCAGGCGCCGATCGATCCCGGCTTGCGGTGGTTGCGGTGGGCACCGTGGGAGGCACCGACGCCGTGGAAGCCGTGACGCTTCATGACACCAGCGAAACCCTTGCCCTTCGAGGTGCCCGTCACGTCGATCTCCTCGCCGATGGCGAAGGTGTCGACGGGGAGCTCCTGGCCGGCGGCGTACGACGCGGCGTCGGCGGTGCGGATCTCGGCCAGGTGGCGGCGCGGCGTGGTGCCGGCCTTCTCGAACTGGCCGGCGCCCGGCTTGTTCACCTTGCGGCCGTCGATCTCGCCGTAGCCGATCTGCACGGCGTTGTAGCCGTCGGCCTCGGGGGTGCGGACCTGGGTCACGACGTTGGTGTTCGCCGCGATGACGGTCACGGGGACGACGACGTTGTTCTCGTCCCACAGCTGGGTCATGCCGAGCTTGGTGCCCAGGAGACCCTTCACGTTGCGTTCGATCGTCATGTCGTCAACCTCAGAGCTTGATCTCGATGTCGACACCAGCAGGCAGATCGAGCCGCATGAGGGAGTCAACAGTCTTCGGGGTCGGGTCGATGATGTCGATGAGGCGCTTGTGGGTGCGCATCTCGAAGTGCTCGCGCGAGTCCTTGTACTTGTGGGGCGAGCGGATGACGCAGTACACGTTCTTCTCGGTCGGCAGCGGCACCGGGCCGGCGACCTTGGCACCCGTACGGGTGACCGTGTCCACGATCTTTCGCGCCGAGGTGTCGATCACCTCGTGGTCATAGGCCTTGAGCCTGATGCGGATCTTCTGTCCCGCCATCTGTCTCTCTCGTCCTTCTTGGTCAGCGTGCCGCGTGCTACAGGCTTCCTCCGGCTGAGTCGGCCCGGTTGCTCACCTCTGGCTCCGACCCCCGAGGTCGGGCGTGTCGCTTATTTTTCACAAGCGAACGCCGACTTCTCGACGAGACTTTCACCATCAGCTTCACTGGAACCACGCCTTCGGGATGGGCACACGACGACCACAGACCACATCCGGACAGGCTGATCAGCCTGCTCAGGTGACGCGATTCAGTAGTCAAGGTGTGCACACCCCAGCGAACAGTTCACTGGAGCAACCAGAGAATCTTGTCACGCGTACGCAGGTGGCTCCAAATCAACGATGTCGCCTGGGTCGCTCTGAGAGGATGCCCCCAACCGAGCGAGTTCGCCGGTCGTCGCGACGAGGAGCATCCAGATGTCAGGAGTGTGGCCACCCCCACCGGGTGAGCAACCTCAACAGGGCGCGACGAACCCGTCGGCCCCGCCCCCG
Organism: Nocardioides sp. NPDC057577; assembly: GCF_042801335.1. Classification (NCBI taxonomy): domain Bacteria; kingdom Bacillati; phylum Actinomycetota; class Actinomycetes; order Propionibacteriales; family Nocardioidaceae; genus Nocardioides; species Nocardioides sp. NPDC057577. The sequence continues at coordinate 28,643 of NZ_JBHVGB010000019.1, forward strand.
CCGGGCTACCCGGTGCAGCCCCGACCGGCGCCACCGGCATGGGCCCAGCCGTTGCCGCCGGCCCACAAGCCGGGAGCGATCCCGCTGCGTCCTCTGGGCCTCGGCGACATGCTCGACGGCGCCTTCCGGCTCGTACGCTTCAACCCCGGCGCGACGGTGGGCGCCTCGGTCCTCGTGGCGGCGGTCGCGATGGCCATCCCGCTGGGCGTGACCGCGGCGATGACGTTCACCGGCGACGCCCTGGAAGGGCTCGGGGCCGGCCTCGAGGACCCTGACTACGCGCCCGGCGGCTCCGAGATCATCGGCATGCTGATCGCCGTCGGCTCCCTCTTCCTCGGCTCGGTCCTGCAGGCGATCGGCGCGATCCTGGTGGCGGGGATGATCTCCCATGTCGCCCACGCCGCGGCGATCGGCCGCAAGCTCACCCTCGCGCAGGCGTGGGCGGCGACCCATGGCAACCGCTGGCGGCTGATCGGGCTGGCGCTGCTGAGCGGGGTGGTCTTCACCCTGGTCCTGGCGGTCGCAGCCACCCCGGTGGTGGTCCTCGCGATCGTCGTCGACAGTCCCGTCCCGGCCATCCTGGTCGGCATCCTGATGTTCTTGCTGCTGATCGTGGCCACCCTCTTCCTGACGGTGCGGCTCTATCTGCTCGCGGTGCCCGCGCTGATGCTGGAGAGCACCGGGGTCTTCGGTGCCATCAAGCGGGCCTGGCAGCTGTCGGCGAGACAGTTCTGGCGGCTCTTCGGGATCTGGCTGCTGGCCGCCATCATCGTCGGGTTCGCCTCCCAGGTCGTCGCCTTCCCGATCAGCCTGGTCGCGAGCATCGTGGGCATCGTGCAGCCCGATCTCTACTTCCTCGCGACCATCGCCGGCAGCGCCGTCTCGACCGTGGTCTCCGCTGCGATCGTGGCGCCGTTCAGCGGCGCGGTGACCAACCTGCAGTATCTCGACCAGCGGATCCGCAAGGAGTCCTACGAGGTCGAACTGATGGAGCAGGCCGGGCTGCTGAGCAGATGATCCTCCTCCAACCGACTCCTCCTCTGACCCCGACGCCCGAGGAGAGTCGCTCCTGGCTCCGGCGCGAGCTGGCCGGACCGGAATACCACGACCTCGACCTCATCGAGCGGATCCTGCGCTGGATCGAGCGCACCCTGTCCGACGGCCTGCCGTCGGTCGGCGACGTACCCTGGGCCCAGACCGTCGCCGCGATGGTCGTCTTCGCGGCGCTCCTGGTCGGGATCGGTCTGCTGGTCTCGCGGGCCCGGCGCAGTCCCCGGGTCGCCCGCGACCGCAACGGCGACGTCCTCACCGACGAGTCGCTCTCCGCGGCCGCGCTCCGGGCGAGGGCCGAGGCTGCGTACGCCTCGGGAGATCATGGCGCCGCGGTGGTCGACGGATTCCGGGCCCTGGCCAGGCGACAGGTCGAGCGCGGCCGGCTCGCCGAGGACCCCGGGCTGACCGCCGCCGAGGTCGCGGCGAGCCTGGAGCGGGAGATGTCGCTCGAGGGCCGCGCCGGACGGGCCGCGGAGCTGTTCAACGAGGTCCTCTACGGCGACCACCCCGCCACGCGTGAACAGGCCGAGGGCGTACTCGCTCTCGAGCAGGAGCTGGCGGTGGCGCGATGACCACGCAGACCCCGGCCCCGACGACCACCGCGGACTCGGCCGCCGGACCGCTGAGCTGGTTCCGACGGAACCGGCCGATCCTGATCGTCGCGCTGGCCTTCATGATCGCGGTCGTGCTGGCATACGTCGCGACGCCGAAGGGCGGCGACTCCTTTGCCGCCTACGACCCCGAGAGTCCCGACCCCGACGGCACCCGGGCCCTGGTCCAGGTGCTCGAGGACCACGGGGTCGAGGTGGAGATCGTCCGCTCGTCGAAGCGTCTGGAGAGCACCGAGATCGGGCGGGACACGACGGTCTTCGTGACCGGCACCGACGCGCTCGGAGAGGACACCGCCACCCGGCTGCGTGAGCGCACCGGCGACGCCGCCGACCTGATCCTGGCCGAGCCCACCCCCTACGTGTCGGCGATGCTCGGCATCCCCTACGCGGTCGCCCAGACGCCCGAGAAGGTCGAGGCGGGCTGCGACGACCAGCGCTGGGAAGGGCTCAGCATCCAGGCCGATGCGGTCACCGCGTACGACGCCGGCACCTGCTTCGCGCACGAGGGCGGCGCAGTGCTCGCACCAGCGGAGGGCCTCACCGTCTGGGGTGCGCCGCAGGTGCTGACCAACGACCAGATCCTGCGGGCGGACAACGCGGCGGTGGCCCTGCGGCTGCTGGGCGAGAACGATCACTTGGTCTGGTACGTCCCCTCCCTCGACGACCTCGCCCCCGACGAGACCCACTCCCCCAACTCGTTGCTGCCACGCTGGATCAACCCGGCGCTGTGGCTCCTGCTGCTCGCGGTCGTCGCCTTCGCCATCGCCCACGGACGGCGGCTGGGTCCGCTGGCGGTCGAGCCGCTGCCGGTCCACGTCCGTGCCGGGGAGACGACCCGCAGCCTGGGCCGGCTCTACCGCCGCTCCGGCGACCGCACGCACGCCGCGACGACCCTGCGGCAGGCTGCCCGCACCCGCCTCGCCCGGCGGCTGCGGCTGGGTCGCGATGCCACCCCGGAGGCCGTCGTACGCGCCGTCGCCCAGCACACCGGACGCCCCGATCTCGAGGTCTCCGCGCTGCTCACCGACGCCCCGATCGAGACCGACCAAGACCTGATCACGCTGGCCAACGCGCTGGCGGCCCTTGAGGAAGAGGTACGACACCCATGACCCAATCCGAGACCATCGCCAACGTCTCGCCCGACGGCGCGCGCGAGCGACTCACCGCGGTCCGGGCCGAGGTCGCCAAGGCGGTCGTCGGGCAGGACGCCGCGGTCTCCGGGCTGCTGGTCGCGCTGGTCTGTGGCGGCCACGTGCTCATGGAAGGCGTACCCGGCACCGCCAAGACCCTGCTGGTGCGGTCCCTGTCGGCGGCACTCTCGGTGGAGACCCGCCGGGTGCAGTTCACCCCCGACCTGATGCCTGGCGACATCACCGGGTCGATGGTGGTGGAGTCGTCCCACGGCGAGCTCACCTTCCGGGAGGGGCCGGTCTTCACCAACCTGCTCCTGGCCGACGAGATCAACCGAACCCCGCCGAAGACACAGTCGGCGCTGCTCGAGGCGATGGAGGAGGGCCAGGTCTCGGTCGACGGGGTCACCCGCGCGCTGCCGCGCCCGTTCCTGGTGGCCGCGACCCAGAACCCGATCGAGTACGAGGGTGTCTACCCCCTTCCCGAGGCCCAGCTGGACCGGTTCCTGCTGAAGGTCGTCCTGCCGGTGCCGTCGCGCTCCGACGAGGTGCAGATCCTCAACCGGCACGCCTCCGGCTTCGACCCGCGCGACGTCGCCGGTGCCGGCGTCACCGCCGTGGCGTCCGGCGCCGACATCGAGGCCGCCCGGCAGCACGTCGGCTCCGTCCAGGTGTCCCCCGAGGTCACCGGCTACATCGTCGACATCGCCCGGGCGACCCGCGAGTCCCCGTCGCTCTCGGCCGGGGTGTCGCCGCGAGGCGCCACCGCCCTGCTCCGCTCCGCGCGCGCCTGGGCCTGGCTCGCGGGCCGCGACTTCGTGACCCCCGACGACGTGAAGTCTCTCGCCCACGCCACCCTCGCCCACCGCCTTGCGCTGCGCCCCGAGGCCGAGCTCGAGGGCGTCCAGGTCTCCCAGGTCCTCTCCTCCGCCATCGGCGCCGTCCCCGTCCCCCGATGACCATCACCTGGCGGGTCCCGCTGCTGATGCTGGCCGGCATCGTGCCGGTGGTGCTGCGGCCGAGCGCCGGCACGGCGGCAGTCTGGATCCTGCTCGTGGTGGTGCTGGCGCTCCTCGACATGTTCCTGGCGCCCAAGCCGGCGACCCTGGAGATCCGCAGGGTGCCCTTGGGCGGGATCCGGTTGGGCGAGTCGACGACGTCGGAGCTGGTCGTCCGCTCCCCCGCGCGCCACTTCCGGGCGCTCGTGCGTGATGCCTGGCAGCCGACCGCCGGCGCCGCTCAGAATCGGCATCGGATCCGGCTCGGTCGCGGCGACAGCACCCGGCTGCGTACGCCGCTGCGGCCGCGGCGCCGCGGAGATCTGCGGGCGTCGGGCGTGACGGTGAGGGCGTACGGGCCCTTGGGTCTGGGGGCCCGGCAGCGCACGATCCCGGTGGAGGGATCGGTGCGGGTGCTGCCCGCCTTCGAGTCGCGCAAACACCTGCCGTCGCGGCTGCAGCGCCTGCGCGAGCTCGACGGCCGGGCCGCGGTCCGGGTGCGCGGGCAGGGGACGGAGTTCGACTCGCTGCGGGAGTACGTCCGCGGTGACGACGTACGCTCCATCGACTGGCGCACCACCGCCCGCTCCCGCACCGTCGTGGTCCGCACCTGGCAGCCGGAACGGGACCGTCGCGTGGTGCTGGTGCTCGACACCTCCCGCACCTCGGCCGGCCGGATCGAGGGCGCCGGCGGCGGGGTGCCGCGGCTCGACTCCGCGATGGATGCCGGGTTGCTGCTCGCCGCCATCGCCTCCCGGGCCGGCGACCGGATCGACTTCATCGCCGGCGACCTGCGCGTACGCTCCCGGGTCCGCTTCGCCGGCCAGCGCGACGTCACCCAGCGGCTGCAGGAGGCGATGGCCGACCTCGAGCCGGTCATCGCCGAGGCCGACTGGTCCAACCTCGCCGGCGCGGTCGCCGGCCTCGGCCGTCACCGCGCGCTCGTCGTCCTGCTGACGCCCCTCGACCCGCACGCGATCGAGGAGTCGCTCCTCCCCGTACTCCCGGTCCTGACCCAGCACCACCGCGTCGTCATCGCCTCGGTCCGCGACCCCGAGCTCGAGGCGACCGCCGCCTCCCGCGACACCCTCGAGGACGTCTACGCCGCGGCCGCCGCCGAGCAGACCCTCCGCCGCCGCGACCACACCGCCGCCATGCTCCGCACCCTCGGCGTCGACATCGTCGACGCCGACGCCGAGTCCCTCCCACCCGCTCTCGCCGACCATTACCTACAGCTCAAGGCCACCGGCCAGCTCTGAGAGCTAGGCCTGAGTGGCGACGCGGTCCTCGAGCAGGCGGTCGTCGATGTCGCCGGTCTCGCCGTGGGAGGCGGCGGCGCGGCCGACGATGAAGACGTACGCGAAGAAGGCGAGCTCGGCGAGGACGCCGATGCCGACCCGGGCCCAGGTGGGGAGGGGCGAGGGGGTGACGAAGGCTTCGATGATGCCGGAGATCAGGAGCACGACGATGAGGCCGAGGGCGATGCCGGCGGCGGTGCGGCCCTCACGGGCCATCGACTGCCCACGGGTCAGCGAGCCGGGGTCGATCCAGGACCAGAAGATCCGCAGGCCGACGCCGCCGGCGACGAAGACGGCGGTCAGCTCGAGCAGCCCGTGGGGAAGGATCAGGCCCCAGAAGAGTCCGCCGCGGTCGTGGCGGTGCATCAGGGTGCCGAGGATCGCCAGGTTGGAGATGTTCTGGAACATCGAGTAGATCACCGGCAGCCCGAGCACACCCAGCGCGATGCAGATGAACGAGACCCAGACGTTGTTGACCCAGACCTGGGTGGCGAACGACGATGCCGCGTGCTCGCTGTAGTAGCCCTCGATGTCGTGCTCGACCAGCTGCTTGACCTGCTCCGGCCCGAGCAACGACTGCTCGACCTCCGGGTGGCGCAGCAGCCACCAGATCATGACCGCGGTGACCACCACGTTGGCTGCCATCATCCCCAGCCACCACCAACGCAGCCGGTAGAGCGCGGCCGGGAATCGGTGGGTGAAGAACCGCAGGAAGCCTGACCAGGTGCTCGTCCGGGTGCCGGTGGTGCGGTTGCGGGCAGCGGCCAGCAGGACCGAGAGATGCTGGACGACCGTGGGGTCGGGGGCGTTGCTGCGTACGACCGAGAGCTGGGTGCTCACCCGCTGATAGAGCTCGACCAGCTCGTCGGCCTGCGCACCGCTCAGCCGGCGCTCGGCCAGCAGCTGCTCGAGCCTGGTCCGGTCGGCGGCGGTAGCGGCCAGATACGCATCGAGATCCACGCCCGCAGCGTACGCTGACGGCCATGACCTCCGCGCCGCAATCGCAAGAGCGGGAGCTGCTCACCGACGACGACCTGATCACCGGGGATGCGGTCGCCCTGGACCTGCCGGCCGCCGGGCTGGGGATGCGGCTCCTGTCGGGCCTCATCGATGTGGTCGTGGTGATGGCACTGCTGATCGTGACGCTGTTCGTCTTCATGACCGCCGCTCCCGCGACCGACGAGGCCCTGGGCTGGGCCGCCTACATCGCGGCCACCGCCTCGGTCCTGGTGGTCTTCCCCACGGTCCTCGAGACGCTCACCCGCGGCCGCTCGCTCGGCAAGCTCGCGCTCGGCCTGCGCACGGTGCGCGACGACGGCGGGGCGATCAGTTTCCACCACGCGTTCGTACGCGCCCTGATCGGCGTCGTCGAGATCTACGCCACCAGCGGCGCCGTTGCCTTCCTCACCGCGATGATCCACCCCCGCGGCAAGCGGCTCGGCGACATCGCGGCCGGGACGTACGTCATCCGCGTACGGGTGCCGCTCCGTCCGCCGACACCGATCCAGATGCCCCCAGGGCTCGCCGCCTGGGCCTCCCGGACAGATGTCGCCACCATCCCCGTCGGCCTCAGCCTGGCGGTGCGGCGGTTCCTCTCCGGCGAGGTCGGCACCTACACCGACCCGGTCCGCCGCCATGCTCTCGCCGAGCGTCTCGCCACCCACATGCAGACGTACGTCGCCCCTGGCCCGCCTCCGGGCACACCACCCGAGGCCTACCTGGCCGCCGTGCTCGCCACCCGACGTGATCGCGACGCGGCGAGGCTGGCCCGGGACGGTGAGCTCCGAACCCGCCTCACCGCGCGCTCCTGATCAGCCCGCTCTCAGCGGACCGGGGTCAGCTGGAGGTAGTCGAGCGCGTGTGGTGGATGCCGGGACGCGGGGGTAGTCCGGGAGCGAACTGCCCGAATACTGGCGAGTAATAGGCAGTTCGCTCCCGGACTACCCCTTCGTCGCCTGCTTCAGCCGCTTCCCGCTCAGCCCGACCGACCTCAGCTCCAGCTCAGCCAGCCTCGCCACCACGTCGGCGTCACGGTCACGCCAGGCCCTGACCGGGTCGTCGCTGATCTTGACCAGCTTGTGCAGCGGCTGGGTCGCCATCGCCCGCAGCGCCACCAGATCGGCCGCGGTGCCGGCCTCCAGGAACCGCTGGGTCGAGGTGGCGTTGCGGATGAACCGCCACCGCAGCGGCACGTAGACCATCAGCCACATCAGCACCGGTACGACCGCGACCCCGACGGCCAGCCAGATCGCGATGGTGGAGACGGCCTCGACCTGGGCCTCCCCCGCCGCGCGGAGCTGGTCGGCGGCCTTCGCGGCGCCCTCGAACGGGACCGCGATGCCGTCCTTGACCAGCGGCAGGTCATCGACCTTCCCCGCCGCCTCGAGCAGCTTCGCCGAGAGCGAGGTGCCGGCGTCGTCCATCTTCTCTCCGGGGACGGCGAGCGCCGAGATCATCTCGTGGACGAACCTGCCGATGAGGATCCAGCCGACGATCCACGCCACCGTCAGCAGATCGGCGAACAACTGGGCGGCGAGGCGCGGGGGCCTGTCGGCGTACAACTTCATGTCGCCGATCTTGGCGGTTCCGCGCCTACAGATCAGTCACGACACGGGTAGTTCGGATCAACGTCGGTAGAGCAGGTCGGTGATGACCCGGTCCTTGGCCAGTCCCTTGCGCTCGAACTTGGTCACCGGGCGCTCGTCCCAACGCTCGACGACACCACCGCTCAGCAGCGGCTCGGCGTCGAGGACCTCGACCATCTGCTCGGCGTACTCGACCCAGTCGGTCGCCAGCCGCCAGATCCCGCCGGGCGCGAGCCGCTCCGCGATCATCCGCGCGTTGGTGGGCGTCACCAGGCGCCGCTTGTGGTGGCGGGTCTTGTGCCACGGGTCGGGGAAGAACGTCCAGATCTCGCTGACCGACCCCGGGGTGAGGAGGTTCTCGAGCGTCCAGAGCGCATCGACGCTGCAGAACCGCACGTTCGTCGCACCCGCCGCGCCCACCCGGGCGAGGCTCTCCGCGACGCCGGGCCGCCATACCTCCAGCGCCAAGATGTCGTACGCCGGGCGTGCCGCCGCGAGCACGGCCGTGGCCTCCCCCACGCCTCCGCCGATGTCGACGATCAGAGGAGCCTTGCGACCGAACCAGCTCTCCAGGGAGAAGCCTGGCTCGTCGACTGCCTCGTCCGGGATCACCCACTCCTCGGCGTACGCGTCCCAGGCCTTCTGCTGCTTGGCGTCCAGACGGCTGCCTCGGCGGGTGTAGGTGAGGACCTCTCTTACCGTGCGGCCGTCTTCTAGCAGCTTCTGGTGGGGTCTTGCTGGGCGGATCGGGTCAGTCACTTTCTTACCTTGGTCTCGTGGCGCGCCGACGCGGCGCAATCCGGTCCTCGCTTCGCTCCGGTCCGTTTGCGCCGAGTCAGCGCTTACTTAAGCAGCAAGGAGCATCTGGTCCAACGCGAAAGGCCCCCTTCGCCTTGCGGCTCCGGGGACCTTCCACGTTGGATCAGACGATCACTTCGTGATCTTGGTGACGCGGCCCGCGCCGACGGTGCGACCGCCCTCACGGATAGCGAACTTCAGACCCTCGTCCATCGCGATGGGCTGGATGAGCTCGACCGACATCTCGGTGTTGTCACCCGGCATGACCATCTCGGTGCCCTCGGGGAGGGTCACAACGCCGGTCACGTCCGTGGTCCGGAAGTAGAACTGCGGACGGTAGTTGTTGAAGAACGGGGTGTGACGGCCACCCTCCTCCTTCGAGAGGATGTAGACAGAGCCCTCGAAGTTGGTGTGGGGGGTCGTGGTGCCCGGCTTGATGACAACCATGCCGCGCTCGACGTCCTCGCGCTTGGTGCCACGGAGGAGCAGACCGACGTTCTCACCGGCCTGGCCCTCGTCGAGCAGCTTGCGGAACATCTCGACACCGGTGACGGTGGTCTTCTGCGAACCCTCGCGGATGCCGACGATCTCGACCTCCTCGCCGACCTTGACGATGCCGCGCTCGATACGACCGGTGATGACGGTGCCACGACCGGTGATCGTGAAGACGTCCTCAACGGGCATCAGGAACGGCTTCTCGGTCTCACGAGCCGGGGTCGGGATGTAGTCGTCGACGGCCTGCATGAGCTCGGCGACGGAGTCCATCCACTTCTCCTCGCCCTGCAGGGCGGGGTAGGCGGCAACGCGCACGACCGGGATGTCGTCACCCGGGAACTCGTACTCGCTGAGGAGCTCGCGCACCTCCATCTCGACGAGCTCGATGAGCTCCTCGTCGTCGACCATGTCGCACTTGTTGAGCGCGACGACGATCGACGGCACGCCGACCTGGCGGGCCAGGAGCACGTGCTCCTTGGTCTGCGGCATCGGGCCGTCGGTGGCGGCGACCACGAGGATCGCGCCGTCCATCTGCGCGGCACCGGTGATCATGTTCTTGATGTAGTCCGCGTGACCCGGGCAGTCGACGTGAGCGTAGTGACGCGACTCGGTCTGGTACTCGATGTGCGCGATCGAGATCGTGATCCCGCGCTGGCGCTCCTCGGGGGCCTTGTCGATGTCCTCGAACGCGAACTCCGGGTTCAGGTCCGGGTACTTCGCGTGCAGCACCTTCGAGATCGCCGCGGTAAGGGTGGTCTTACCGTGGTCGATGTGACCGATGGTGCCGATGTTGACGTGCGGCTTCGTCCGCTCGAACTTCGCCTTAGCCACTGTGGGCTCCTCCTGGTGTGATTTTCTTACTGACTCGTACTGAAATGTGTTGCTGCCGAAGTCCCTGGACGGGCGACCCGAAGGTCACTCGCCACGGGCCTTCTTGATGATCTCGTCGGCGACGTTCGTGGGAACCTCGGCGTACGAGTCGAACTCCATCGAGTACGACGCCTGACCGCTGGTCTTGGACCGCAGGTCACCGACGTACCCGAACATCTCTGAGAGCGGGACGAGAGCCTGGACGACCATGTCGCCGTGGCGCTCCTCCTGCGAAGACACCTGGCCGCGGCGGGAGTTGATGTCGCCGATGACCGTGCCGAGGTAGGTGTCGGGGGTCGTCACCTCAACCGCGAACATCGGCTCCAGCAGAACGGCCTTCGCCATCCGCGCGGCCTCCTTGAAGGCCTGGTTGCCCGCGATCTTGAAGGCGAGCTCGGAGGAGTCGACGTCGTGGTAGGCGCCGTCCTCGAGCGAAACCTTCACATCGACCATGGGGAAGCCGGCGAGGATGCCGAACTCCATGGCGTCCTGAGCACCCTGGTCGACCGAAGGGATGTACTCCTTCGGCACGCGACCACCGGTGACGTTGTTGGCGAACTCGTAGCCCGCACCGAGACCGGTCTCCTCGTCGATGTTGGGCTCGACGGAGATGACGACCTTCGCGAACTGACCCGAACCACCGGTCTGCTTCTTGTGGGTGTAGCTGTGGTTCTGGACCTTCTTGCGAAGCGTCTCGCGGTAGGCGACCTGCGGCTTGCCGACGGTGGCCTCGACCTTGAACTCGCGCTTCATCCGGTCGACGAAGACCTCCAGGTGGAGCTCGCCCATACCGGCGATGATCGTCTGGCCGGTCTGCTCGTCGGACTTGACCGTGAAGGTCGGGTCCTCCTCGGTGAGACGCTGGATCGCGGTGCCGAGCTTCTGCTGGTCGCTCTTGGTCTTCGGCTCGATGGCGACCTCGATCACCGGGGCCGGGAAGCTCATCGACTCGAGGACCACCGGGTGGGTCGGGTCGCAGAGGGTGTGACCCGTCTTCGACTCCTTCAGACCCATGACCGCGACGATCTGGCCGGCGCCGACCGAGTTGATCTCCTCACGCTTGTTCGCGTGCATCTGGTAGATCTTGCCGATGCGCTCCTTGCGGCCGTTGATCGGGTTGACCACGGTCGCACCCGCCTCGACCTTGCCGGAGTAGACGCGCAGGTAGAACAGCTTGCCCAGGTGCGGGTCGGAGGCGATCTTGAAGACCAGGCCGGAGAACGGCTCGGTGTCGGAAGGCTTGCGAGTGACCTCGATCTCCTCGTCCTTGACGTCGTGGCCGATGATCGACTCGACATCGAGGGGCGAGGGCAGGTAGTCGACGACAGCGTCGAGCAGGGGCTGGACGCCCTTGTTCTTGAACGCGGTGCCGGTGAGGATCGGGTTGAGCTTGTCGGCCAGGGTCGCGCGACGGATGGCGGCCTTCAGGGTGGGCACGTCGAAGACGTCGCCCTCCTCGAGGTAGACCTCCATGATGTCGTCGTCGGCCTCGGCGAGGGTCTCGACCAGCTTCTCGCGGTATTCCGCGGCCTTGTCGGCGAGGTCGGCCGGGATCTCCTCGATCACGTAGTCCTCGCCCATCTCGGTCTCGCCGCGCCAGACCTTGGCGTGCATCTCGACCAGGTCGACGACACCGATGAAGTCGGACTCGGCACCGATCGGCAGCTGCAGCACCAGCGGGGTGGCGTGCAGCTTGTCGACGATGGAGTCGACGACCATGTAGAAGTCGGCACCGGTGCGGTCGAGCTTGTTGACGAAGCACATCCGCGGGACGGCGTACTTGTTCGCCTGACGCCACACGGTCTGCGACTGCGGCTCGACACCGGCGACACCGTCGAAGACGGCGACGGCGCCGTCGAGGACGCGCAGCGAGCGCTCGACCTCAACGGTGAAGTCGACGTGCCCGGGGGTGTCGATGATGTTGATCTGGTGGTCCTTCCACCAGCAGGTCGTCGCGGCGGACGTGATGGTGATGCCGCGCTCCTGCTCCTGCTCCATCCAGTCCATCGTGGCAGCGCCGTCGTGGACCTCACCGATCTTGTAGGAGATACCGGTGTAGAACAGGATGCGCTCGGTGGTGGTGGTCTTACCAGCATCGATGTGCGCCATGATGCCGATGTTGCGGACCACATTGAGGTCCGTGGTGATGTCGACGGCCACTGTCTTCAGCGTTCCTTAAAGAGATTGTCTTCGGTCTGGATGGGCGGGGTGTCCACATTGTGCGGCAGACACCCCGCCGTACGTCACCAGCGGTAGTGCGCGAAGGCCTTGTTGGACTCGGCCATCTTGTGGGTGTCCTCACGCTTCTTCACAGCGGCGCCGAGGCCGTTGCTCGCGTCGAGGATCTCGTTCATGAGGCGCTCGGCCATCGTCTTCTCACGACGGTCCTGGGCGTAACCGACGAGCCAGCGCAGCGCGAGCGTGGTGCCACGCGTGCCCTTGACCTCGATCGGGACCTGGTAGGTCGCGCCACCGACGCGGCGGGACTTGACCTCGATGGCCGGCTTCACGTTGTCCATGGCGCGCTTGAGCGTGACCACGGGGTCGGTGCCGGTCTTCTCGCGGCAGCCCTCGAGCGCGGAGTAGACGATGCGCTGAGCGACCTGCTTCTTGCCGTCCTGGAGGACCTTGCTGACGAGCTGGGTTACGAGCTGCGAGCCGTAGACGGGGTCGACGACGAGCGGACGCTTGGGAGCGGGACCCTTACGAGGCATGTCACTTCTCCTTCTTCGCGCCGTAGCGCGAACGGGCCTGCTTGCGGTTCTTGACACCCTGGGTGTCGAGCGTGCCGCGGATGATCTTGTAACGCACACCGGGGAGGTCCTTCACACGACCGCCGCGGACGAGCACGATCGAGTGCTCCTGAAGGTTGTGGCCCACACCCGGGATGTAAGCGGTGACCTCGACGCCGGAGGAGAGGCGCACGCGGGCGACCTTCCGGAGGGCGGAGTTCGGCTTCTTCGGGGTGGTGGTGTAGACGCGCGTGCAGACGCCACGGCGCTGCGGCGATCCCTTGAGGGCAGGCGTCTTCGACTTCGTCGCCTTGTCCTCGCGGCCCTTGCGGACCAGCTGGTTAATGGTGGGCACCTTGGTGGTTCCCCTTCTTTTCTGCTCTCACTACGCGGCGCTCTGCCGCGAAGGATCCAATGTTTGTGCGTCCAGGTGGTGCGATACCAACTGGTCCCGCCTCGCCCCCGAGGTCGGGCGTGTCGCCCTTACCTCAACAGCACGAAGACGGATCTTTCGAACCGAGTTCCCACTTGAGGGCGCCGAACCCGGGTCCGAGACCCATTTCTCGAACTTGTTCCGAGCACGCGCGACGGCCTGGTTGTCCCAGACACGCTTCAGAGGCTACCCGGCGGCTTGAGAGGGGGTCAAAACGGCCCGGATACCACCTCTGAGTGCGGCGAGGAGCAGCACCCCCGCAAGCGTACCCACCAGCACCAGAGCGCCACTGCCGTAGAGGGTCGCGCGGGCACCGAAGTGCTCGCCGACGAAGCCGATGAGCGGGGCACCCAGCGGGGTGCCGCCCATCAGGACGGTCATGTAGATCGCCATCACCCGGCCGCGGAACTCCGGGGCCGCCTCGGTCTGCATGGTGGCGTTGCAGGCGTTGAGGGTCGTGATCGTGAAGAAGCCGAGCACCGGCGCGACCAGGGCGAAGAGTGCGTACGTCGGCATCAGCCCGGACACGATGACGGTGAGGCCGAACCCGGTCGCCGCCAGCACGATCAGCTTGAGCGGGATCCGGGTGCGGCGGGCGCCGAGCAGGGCGCCGGAGAGCGATCCGATCGCCAGGACGGTGCCGAGCAGGCCGTACTCGCTGGCGCCCTTGCCGAACTCCTCGGTCGCCATCAGCGCCGAGGTGATCGGGAAGTTCGCCCCGAAGGTGCCGACGAAGAAGATGATCACGAGGACCATCAGCATCTTGGGCTGCGTACGGATGTAGCCGATGCCCTCGCGCAGCATCCCGCTCCGCCGGGCGACGGGGTCGGGCGAGTGCAGCTCGGCGATGTTCATCCGTTGCAGCTGGCCGATCACGGCGAGGTAGGAGACGGCGTTGATGAGGATCACCCAGCCGGTCGCCTCGGGGCCGCTCCCCAGCGAGCCGATGAGCAGCCCGGCCAGTGCCGGCCCGATCAGTCGGGCGAGGTTGAACGAGGCCGAGTTCAGGCCGACGGCGTTGGTGAGGTCGTCGGGGTGGACCATCTCCGAGACGAACGACTGCCTGCCCGGGCCGTCGAAGGCGGCACCGGTGCCGAAGAGGAACGCGATCACGTAGACCATCCACACCTCGGCGTGGCCGCTCACCGCCAGCACACCGAGAAGCAACGACATCAGGGCCATCCAGCCCTGGGCCACCTGCAGCAGACGGCGCTTCGGGAAGCGGTCGGCGATGACCCCGGCGTAGGGGCTGAGCAGAAGGATGGGCAGGAACTGCAGGCCGGTGGTGATACCGAGTGCCGCTCCCCCGCCGCCAAGACTCAGGACCAACCAGTCCTGGGCGATGCGTTGCATCCAGGTGCCGACGTTGGAAACGACACTGCCGGCTAGGTAGAGGCGGTAGTTGTGGCTGCGCAGGGAACGGAACGTGGGACTCAACTGGTGGCTATTCTCTCCATGATCGAAGCGGCTGTGCGGAGGGCGGCGAGCTCGTCCGCATCGAGGTCGACGAGCTGCTGGGCGAGCCAGGCGTCCCGGCTGAGCCGGTCCTTGCGTACGGTCCGGCGGCCCTTGTCGGTGATCGAGACCAGCACCTGGCGGCGGTCGGTCTCACCCTGGCGGCGGACGACGAAGCCGCCCTCCTCGAGGAAGTTGACCATCCTGGTCATGCTCGGCGGCTGCACGCGCTCGCGCCCGGCGAGGGCGCCGAGGGTCATCTCGTCGTTGGCGTACAGCGCCCCGAGCACCGCCATCGACCCCAGCGAGAGGTCGTTGTCGGGGTGGCGCTCGTTGGCCAGGCGGCGACGCATCCGCATGACAGAGGTGCGCAGCACCGACGCGACCTCGGGGATGTCGGAGGCCGCGTCGGGCGCGGAAGCGGGATGTCCGGTAGGCATGTAGGTAAGCATAACTGCTTACCGGCGCTAACTATTCCGGCAAGAGACGGCGCCCGGGTGAGGGCGCCGTCACAGGGTCAGGACATCGCGGCGAGCATCAGGATGTCGTCGCGGCTGTAGGTGCGGCCGGGGTGAGCCTCCGCGAGGTGCTCCTGCACCTTCTCGACCAGCTCGTCGTCGGTCTCGGTGCGGAAGTTGGTGCCACAGGGGCAGCGGAGCGAAGCCATCGGGGACCTCCAAAGTCGTCAGCGTTCCTCACCACCCTACCGGCTGGCGGCGACCCATAAGATGAGGTCCCATGAGCGACCAGTACCGCGACGACGACTATTCCGGCACCTACCCGGAGCAGCAGTACGACGGGTACGACGGCGACTACTACACCGAAGACGGCGGCTACCCCCAGGACTACGGCTACGACGAGCCGCCTGCCGAGGAGCCGGTCCAGGCCGCTCCGGAGCCGAAGATCGAGCTCGTCGACCAGGACGGCATCCGCGCCTTCGAGCTCGCCACCCTCGGCTGGCTGGTCGGGTTCGTGGCCCTGCTCCCCTTCTGGGGCCTGCTCAACGACCGCGGCTGGACCTGGTGGATCTGGACCTGCCTGGCCGCCTTCGGCATCGGCGCGATCGGCATCGAGCTGACCCGCCGCCGCAAGGCCCGCCGGCTACGCGCCGAGGGCCTCGACTAGAAGCCCTCGACGTCGACGCTGATCGTGTCGAAGACCGGGTCCGGCAGCGGCTGCGGCTCGTGCTTCTTCGCCAGCCGCACCTCCGAGTGCGCACCGCACCCGTGGTTGAGGCTGACCACCTTGCCGTCGTCGTTGGCGTCGCCGTTGGCGCAGACACCGAAGCTCGTGGCCAGGTGACCGGTCAGCCGGACCAGGAAGCCGCAGCTGTGGCACTGGTCGGGGGCTGCCTGCGCGAGCGGCGCGTCGGGGCCGCCGTCACCGGCGTACCACCGCTCGGCGGCGGCGTCGAAGCCGGAGGTGGACAAGGTCCGGACACGGCCGAGGCCGAGGTCCTTGGCGACCTCACGCACCTGAGCCTTCTCGTCGGCGTCGAGCGGGTCGTCGCCGAAGGCGTACGTCGGGACCAGGCGCGCGTCGTCGTCCTCGACCGGGAGCAGATCACCGGGCGAGAGGTCGCCCGGCTTGATCCGTTCGCGGTAGGGCACCCAGGCCGGCGCAACGATGGCGGCGTCTCCGGGGACGAGGACGACCTCGTTGACGGTCAGCTCGGTCTTGTCACCGAGGACGGGGACGTAGACGACCGTGACCGACCAGTGCCAGCCGACGTAGCCCTTGCGGCTGCAGGCGAACAGGTGGGTCACGACGCCCGGGCCAGCACCCTTCTCGACCACATGGCCGAGATGTTCTCCGACGTCACCGGCTGGCACGTCGGACAGGAGCGCGGCGCGGGCCTCGTCGACGGCAGCGACGGCCGTCGCATCGGCGTACGGGGTCGTGATCACGGACCACATCTTCACCCACATGCGCCTCAGGTGCCACTTCGGGGTCACCTTGCGCCACCACAACCTGAACTTCCGCACAACGCGTGATCCTCCCAGACGTACGCCTCTACTGCACAGTCACGGCCTCTCATGAACGGCCAACACCCGCCGGAGCGTGGCTGCGGCGGGTGTTGGTGACGCTTTGCTACTGAAGAGCGCGCGTCGAGACCATGGAGAGGACGTACTCGACGAGCGAGATCAGCGTCGCCTTGGTCGACTGGCGGTCGCGAGCGTCACAGGTGACGATCGGGATGTCCGGGCGCAGAGCCAGGGCCTCGCGGATCTGCTCCGGCTTGTAGGCCTGGTTGGCGCCGAAGACGTTGTGGGCCACGACGAACGGCACGTTGCGGGACTCGAAGTAGTCGATCGCGCCGAAGGAGTCGGCGAGGCGACGGGTGTCGATGAGCACCACAGCGCCGATGGCGCCCTGGGTCAGGTCGTCCCACATGAACCAGAATCGGTTCTGACCGGGCGTGCCGAACAGGTAGAGGATCAGGTCGGAGTCGAGGGAGACTCGACCGAAGTCCATCGCGACCGTGGTCGTCTTCTTGTTGGGCACGGCGGAGAGGTCGTCGACGCCGGCGGTCGCCTGCGTCATCACGGCCTCGGTCGTCAGGGGGACGATCTCCGAGACGGAGCCCACGAAGGTCGTCTTACCGACGCCGAACCCTCCGGCGATGACGATCTTCGCAGACATCGTCGCCTGCTTGGAGTCGGTGGTCACTGCATTACTCCTGTCAAAGCTTCCTCAGGCCGGACAGCACGCGCTCGAGGAGAGCGGTGTCCGGGGCGTCCGGGACCTTGCTGGCGTGCACCTGCACCACGCCGCGCTCCGCAAGGTCACCGATCAGGACTCGGGCGACACCCAGGGGCACCCGGATGAGCGCCGCAACCTCAGCGACGGAACGGCTTTCGCGGCAGAGCTCCGCGATCGTCCGCTCCTCCGGCGACCGGACGTAGCCATCGATCACGTAACGGTCGGTGATCACCAGGGCTTCCATCGGGAAGACGCGCTTGGGTTGCGTGCGGCCACGGGTCAGGGCATACGGCCTGACCAGCGGCGGCGGTTCGGATGCGTGGTTGCTCACGATCTCGGTCCTAAGGTCGGGCGCGGTCAGGCGCCAGTTCTGGTATCGGGGGTGAGGGCGCTGGCAACACGCGAGATCAACAGCTGCATCTGGTAGCCAACCTGTCCCAGATCGCAGTCGGGGGCGGCGAGGGCAGCAAGGCTGGAACCCTCACCAACCGCCATGAGGACCAGATAGCCACCGTCCATCTCGATGACCATCTGCTGGACATTACCCGCCGCGAAGCACCGAGCTGCTCCTTGGGTAAGACTGGTGAGACCGGAGGCGATCGCCGAGAGCTGGTCGGCCCGGTCCGGGGGGAAGTCGACGGAGCTGGCCATCGGCATGCCATCAGCCGACACCAAGATCGCGTGAGCGATGTCAGGGGTGCGCTGGGTCAGGCTGTCGACAAGCCAGTCCAGTCCTGCGGGGGCCGTTGTCACTGCTGCTCCTCACCTTCGGGGTTGCTTTCCGCATCAGCGGGGTTGTTGCGGGCGCGGCTGACGCCCTTCTGGAAGCTGGACATGCCACGGGTGCGGCGCGCGTCCATGTTACGCGGACCTGATGACGGTGGTGTGACCGCAGGTGCCGCACCTGGGATCAGGTTCTGACCCGGGACACGGACCGGGAGACCACCCTGGGTGATCGTCGCCGGCTCCTGCTCCTGCAGGTGCTCCAGCTCCTGCGCACGGCGCCAGCCCTCGTCGCCCGGCGAGGACCAGCTCACCGGCGTGGTCGGCTCGTCGTCCTGAGGGGCCGGCGGCTCGCCGAGCGGGTCGCCCACGGGGGCGCCCACGGGGGCGGCCGCCGGACGGGCCTCGTCGACGTCGGGACCCGGGCCGGCCTTGGCGGCGGGGGCGATCGGGTCGCTGAGCGGGTCGCCCTTGGACTCCATCGCCCGGCGCGCACCGAGCGGGCGACGACGGGTGAACCACTCGGACTGCAGGTCGTCGAAGATCGAGCTGCCCTCGTCATCGAGGATCGGAACCTCGGTGGTCGAGTCGAGCGGGTTCGGCGAGTTGGTCGGCTCCGGAGCCATCGGGCCCATCGGGGCGATCGCGTCACCGGCGGGACCGAACGGGTCGTCGTCGGGGCCGAAGCCCGGCGGCGGCGTACGCGGCACGGTGCGCTCGTTGGGGCGCTCGAAGGTGCGGAACGCGCCGGTGTCGGTGCCGAACGGGCTGCCGCCCTGGATGCCCGGGTCGCGACGCGGCAGCTCGCCGGTCTCGGTGCTCGGGTCGAAGCGACCGTCGGGGAAGCGCGCGGCCAGGTCTTCGGCCTTGCGGACCGGCAGCATGTTGGACAGGAAGTTCTGCTGCTGGCCGCTGGGGCTCTGCTGCGGGGCCGGCGGCTGGTTGGCGCCGAACGGGTCGCCACCGAACGGGTCTCCCCCGTACTGCGGCTGGCCACCGCTGAACTGCTGCGGCTGCGCCGGGAAGCTGCCCGTGCGCGCGCCCGGACCCTCGAAGCCCGGATCGCCCGGCATCGGCGGAACACCACCGTATGAGGGCTGCTGGCCCGTCTGCGGCCCGCTCTGGCCGAAGCCGTTGTGCTGGCCGGAGAGGCCGTTGGCAGGCTGCTGCGAGAAGGCCGACCCACCACCACCGGAGAGGTTGGGGTGGTTGGAGGCGCCGGGCGTACGGCTCGGCAGCGCCGGTGGCGCTGCGGCGGAGGCCACAGGCGCCTCGGGCGCCGGAAGGGCGCCGACCGGCACGTCGTAGGGGTTGCCACCGGCGTACGGCTGGGCGTCGTAGGCGGGCATCCCGTACTGCATCTCGTAGGGGAGCTCGCCCGTGGTCGGGTAGGCGCCGGTCTGCTGGCCGTAGCCGCCCTGCTGGAAGGCGTAGGCGTCGAAGCCCTGCTGCTGGCCGGACGGGGTCTCAGCGTGAGCGCCGACGATCGTGGTGACCGGCATCTCGACACGCGCGACCACACCGCGGGGGCGGTTGGGAACGAGCTCGATGTAGAGGCCGTGACGCGCCGCCAGGCGCGCGACCACGACCAGGCCCATCATCCGGGCGACGTCGGCGTCGAGGCCGGTCGCACGGCGCAGCTTCATGTTGGCCGCGTCGAGCTCCTCCGGCGTCATGCCGATACCGAGGTCCTCGATCTCGACCAGCAGCGGCGCGGCGGGGCCGGCGCGGAAGGTGCGGATCGTGACCGCGGTGTCGGGCGGGGAGAAGTTGGTGGCGTTCTCGATCAGCTCCGCGAGCAGGTGCACGAGGTCACCCGCGATCGCGCCCTCGAACTCGGCGTTCTCGTCGGAGTCGATGTCGACCCGGGCGAACTGCTCGATCTCGGAGGCGGCGGCACGGAGCACGTCGAGGACCGGGACCGGACCACGAGCCGCGTGGCCGATCTCGCCGCCGGCGAGGACCAGGAGGGACTCGTCGTTACGGCGCATTCGGGTGGCGAGGTGGTCCAGGCGGAACAGGTTCGCGAGGTCGTCGGGGTCCTGCTCGTTGGCCTCGAGCTGGTCGATGAGCTGGAGCTGACGCTCGACGAGGCTCTGCGAACGGCGGGAGAGGTTCATGAACATCTTGTCGACGTTCGTTCGCAGCTCTGCCTGCTCACCGGCCAGCCGGATCGCCTCGACGTGGACCGCGTCGAACGCGTCCGCGACGTCACCGATCTCGTCTCGGCGCGCGATGTCCAGAGGCTCCACATGCGTATCCACCGGGCCTTCGGCCTGGTTCATGTAGGCGACTCGCTCCGGCAGGTCGTGGTTGGCCAGGTTGTAGGCCAGACGACGCAGCTGGCTCAGCGGCGAGAGGATCGAGCGGGCCGCGACCAGGCCGACGGCGAGGGCGAAGATGAGGACGAAGAGAACGACCAGACCGATGCCGACCGCGTCGCGGGTCGAGTCGGTCTTGATGTCACCGACATCGTCACTGATCTCCTGCGCGGTCGCGACGATCATCTTCTGCAGACCACGGATGAACTCCGTGCTGGCGCCGGTGTACTGGTCCGGGGTCATCTTGACCCGGTCCATGCTGCCGCTGGAGATGACCTGGTTGACGACCCGGTGCGCCGGGGCCCCGACCGAACCCTGATCGGTGGTCTCGTTGGTCAGCTCGTCGAGCTGCTGGCGGATCTCGTCGGACGTCTTCTCGTAGTAGTCCGCGGTCGAGAGTCGCCACTTCGCCTCGGCGCGGGCGAGCTCGGCGAACTGCTCGTCGCTGAGGACGTCCGGGTTCGTCTCCCCCTTCGACTCTGCGATGGCCTTCTTGCTCAGCGCCTCCATCATGATCATGCGCTCGACACCCATGGCCTCGGAAGCCGGGCGCACGTTGCTGATCGCGGAGATCTTGGAGAAGACCTCGTCGTTCTCCAGGGTCGGCATCTGGGCCGAGATCCCGAAGAGGTTGTTCATCACCGTGGTGTAGGCCAGCTGCGCCTCGACCTGGGTGTCCTTCTCCTGGATCTGCGCGCGCAGATCGTCGATGCCGTTCAGCGCCTGCTGGATCTCGACGATGCTGTTCTCGAGGCCCTTGTCGTCGCCGGCGTCGATCTCCTTGGCCTTGGCGCTCCAGGCCGCGATCGACTCGTCGGTCGTCTGCTGCAGCGGCCGCATGACGACCTCGGGCACACCCGCGAGCGCACCATCACGCTCGAACAGGATGTTGATCGCGAGGTTGTAGGTGTCAGGCAGTGCCTGGGCGACGGTCTCGGCCTGGCGTGCTTGTGCCTGGGCGGTGAGGGCGCTCGAAATGCTCAACCCGCCGAACACCATCGCCGCGATGGTCGGGACGAGCAGCACGAAGATGAGGCGCGCTCGAATTCCCTGCCAGGGCTTACGTTCCGGACGGTGGGTTGTGCTTGCGTATGGCTCGGCCATTACTCCCTCTCGTGGCCATGTCACATCATTCCCGAGAGGCATGCGCCATCTGTGGCGCACACCCCAGTCCCCCGCCGCGAAGTCTGCTGGCACCCGGGCGTGCCTGTCTGCAGTCTTTGGCGACGTAAACTTACGTCATAACTGGTCTCGATTACCAATGGTGTACGAAATCATTTGCAAATCTATGGAGGGGTAGGCGGAGTATAGGCCCCACCTGCCCGAGGGACGAGACGGCGACCCATCCGTGGAGGCCGTCGATGCCGGAGCGGGGAATACCTCACGCGTCCCTGGGCGCTGAGGACTAGGCTCTCCCGCGTCGGCCGTCACAGTCGCCGGGCGACGTACGTTTGAAGCGCTGATGCGCGAGGAAGGGGCAAGCTGCCGTGCCTACTGGCAAGGTCAAGTGGTTCGACGCCACCAAGGGCTTCGGGTTTCTGTCGCAGGACGACGGTCCGGACGTGTACGTCCATGCCGACGCGCTCCCCGAGGGCGCTGCCAAGACCTTGAAGGCCGGCACCCGGGTGGAGTTCGGCATCGCCCAGGGGCGCCGCGGTGAGCAGGCGCTGTCGGTGACCGTGCTCGAGCGCTCCCCGTCCGTCTCCGGACGCCAGCGGGCCGCCAAGCGCCGCAACCCCGAGGAGATGGAGCTGATCGTCGAGAACGTCATCAAGCTCCTCGACGACATCCGCGACGGCTACGCCCAGGGCCGCCCGCCCACGCGCGAGCTGGCCAAGAAGGTCTCCCCCGCGCTGCGCCAGATCGCCGACGAGTTCGAGCTCTAGATCCAGCTCAGGTCGGGGATCAGGGTCTGCACGCCCACCACGAGCCCGGCGACGTTCACCGCCAGCAGGACGAGTATCCAGAGCACTGACGGGATGCCGGTCAGGCCGGCGAGCTGGTCGGGGTCGGAGCCGCGACGACCTCGCTCGCCGCGGCCGAGGAGCTCCAGGAGCGGCCTCGGCGAGGCGAGCAGGAGCAGCCAGGTGACCAGCGTGGCGACGATGGTCTGCAGGCGACCGTCGGCGTACCAGCTGATCGCGCCCAGCGCCGCGCCGAGCACCAGGACGACGACGAGGCCGTAGCCGTTGCGTACCCACAGCAGCAGCACGAGCATCGCCGCCACCAGGAGCCACAGCAGTCCCAGGGCATGACCCGCGGCGAGCATGGTCGCGCTGAACAGGCCGAGGAGCGCCGGGGCGAGGTAGCCGGCGGCGAGCATCGCCACCATCCCCGGTCCTGAGGGCTTGCCGCGCGAGAGGGTCACGCCCGAGGTGTCGGAGTGGAGCTTGATCCCGGCCAGGCGCCTGCCCACCAGGACCGCTACGACCGCGTGCCCGGCCTCGTGGACGACCGTGACGCCGAGGCGTACGGTGCGCCAGGTGCCACGCCACACGACCAGCACCAGGGCGACGAGCCCGGCGCCGATCAGCCACGGTGCTTCCGGAACTGTCTGGGTCGCGGTGATCGTCTCCCAGAACTCGATCACTTCGCCGCCTGGTTCATCGATCCGGAGCGGAAGCCCCGTGGGTCGATCTCCGCGGCGGGGAATCCTGCGTCTGTCACGGTCCTGAGCACCTCGTCGGCATGGTGGGGGTCGAGAGGCAGGAGGGTAGCCGACAGCTCCACCGTCGCCTTCTCCCCGTGGTCCCGCACGCGCAGGTCCACCCTGGCGGCGTCGTGGCCGCGGGCGGCCAGGACGCTGCGTACGCCCTGCTCTGCTCTCTCGACTCGCGCGAGGCGCCTCGGGGTGACCTCGAGGCCGTAGGCGATCCGGCTCGAGAGGCAGGCTGCGGCCGGCTTGTCCCAGGTCGGCAGCTCCCAGCGGCGCGAGGCCTCGCGGATCTGCGCCTTGGTCAGCCCGGCGTCCTTGAGCGGCGTGATCGCTCCGCGCTCGGCGGCCGCGCGGATACCGGGCCGGAGACCGTCGAGCCCCTCGATCGCGTCGTCGGCGTTGGTGCCGGTGGCCACGTGGACCAGGCCCTGCTCACGGGCCAGCGGCACGAGGGTGTCGAGCAGCTCCGCCTTGCAGAAGAAGCACCGGTCGGTGCCGTTGGCCCGGTAGCCCTCCCGCTCCATCTCGTGGGTCTGCGGGGTGATGAGGCGTACGCCGAGGCTTCTTGCGAACTCGGCGGCCGGGTCCCTCTCCGCGATCGGGAGACTGTGCGAGTAGCCGGTCGCGGCGGCGACGTTGTCGCTGCCCAGAGCCCTGGTCGCGGCCGCCAGGAGGAAGGCGCTGTCGGCGCCTCCGGAGAAGGCGACCAGCACGCTTCCCCGAGTCTTGAGATCCGCTTCGAGAGCGTTGAGCCGTTGGTCGAGGTCGGACACGCTCCGACCCTATCGGCGGGGTCCACGCGTGTTCGTGGATCGGCGCCGGTGAATTCTGGATAGCGTCCGGGCCCGACCGGTCCTCTGGATAGGGTCTCACCATGGGGGCAGAGCGGGAGGCGTCGGCAGGGTCGGGCCGACGGCAGCGGGGAGTTCTGGGGTCGCTCGCCGAGATCGCGATCATCGCGGTGACGGCGATCCTGCTCGCCGTCCTCATCAAGACGTTCCTCGCCCAGGCGTTCTACATCCCCTCGGAGTCGATGGAGCCCGGTCTGGAGGTCAACGACCGGGTGCTGGTGGAGAAGCCGTCCTACTGGATGGGCGGCACGCCCGAGCGCGGCGACATCGTCGTCTTCACCGATCCCGGCGGCTGGCTCTCCGCCAACCAGATCGCGCCTGCGCCGACCGGCTTCAGGGCCGTGCTCGCCAAGATCGGGCTCTACCCGACCGGCGACCACCTGGTGAAGCGGGTCATCGGAGTCGCGGGCGACACCGTGGAGTGCTGCGACTCGGGTCGCGTCGTCGTCAACGGCACGCCCTTGGACGAGTCCTCCTTCATCGCTCCCAACGACACCTGTGACGGCCCGATGGCGCAGGACAACGGGTCCTACGTCCAGGGCGGCTGCCGGGGCTGGAAGGCCGTCGTCCCGGAGGGCCGGCTCTTCGTGATGGGTGACAACCGTGCCAACTCCGCCGACTCGTCCTTCCATCTGTGCAGCCCCGAACGCCAGAAGTCGGGCGATGAGGCCTGCTCGAACGCGTTCGTGCCCGTCTCCGACGTCGTCGGCCGCGTCGCCGTCGTCTTCTGGCCCACCGACCGCTTCGGCGTCGAGCACCGCCCGGAGACCTTCGACTCCGTCGAATGACCTCGCCGAGGCGTCACGCGCGTCGGGCGGGGCGGGGCCGGGGGGGGCAGGCGGCCGCCC